>NZ_JBRREF010000036.1:0-44740 GCF_056760135.1 Stenotrophomonas sp. STEN023
CCCCCCCCCCCCCCCCCAAAACCCACCCCCCCCCCCCCGCCCCCCCCCCCCCCCCCCCCTCCCCCCCCCCCCCCCCCCCCCCCCCCCCCCCCCCCCCCCCCCCCCCACTACAGGGAACGCCGCTCAGCGACCCAGGGCTTCGCGCAGCGGCTTGAGGAACGCAGTTGCCGCAGCCACCGGGTCCGTCGTCTCACTCATTACCGAGACCAATGCACTACCGACCACCACGCCATCGGCATCCACCGCCATCGCCGCCGCGCTGGCCGCATCCTTGATGCCGAAACCAGCCACCACCGGCGCGCTGGAACGGCGCCGTAGCAGTCGCAGACGCTCACCGGCCGCGGAACTGTCCAGGCGCTCGGAGGCACCGGTGACGCCGGCAAAACTGACGTAGTACAGATAGCCCTGCGCCGCCTGGCAGAGCCTGTCCAGGCGGGCGTCGCTGCTGGTCGGCGAAGCCAACAAAATCAAGGCCAGCCCGGCTTCGGCGAATACCGCGCGTGGCTCGTCGGCCTCCTCCGGCGGCAGATCGACCAGCAGAATGCCGTCCACGCCTGCCGCCACAGCCTCTTCGGCATAGCGCGCATAACCACGGATCTCGACCGGATTGAGATAGCCCATCAACACCACCGGGGTGGTCGCGTCGGCCTGGCGGAACTGCGCCACGGTATCGAGCACGTATTGCCGCCCTGCCCCGCGCGCCAGGGCGCGCTCGGAGCTGCGCTGGATGGTCGGGCCATCGGCCATCGGGTCCGAGAACGGCACACCCAGCTCGATCACATCAGCGCCAGCCTCGACCAGCGCGTGCATCACCGGCACGGTTGCCTCCAGCGATGGATCGCCGGCAGTGATGAAGGGAATCAGCGCCTTGCGGCCGGAGGCGCGCAGCCGCGCGAAGCATTCGTCAATTCGGGTAACAGCCATCTCAGGCACATCCTTCAATCAGTTCGACCGCATCAGGCTGACCCCAGTAAATGGCGGTGATCAGGCCATCGAGTGTTTCCAGGCGCAGCGCCAGGTTGGCGGCCTTGTCGGTCCAGGTCAGGTAATCGCCATTGGGCGAGTTGTACGCATGCGGACTGGTCACCACGCCCGGCAGACGTTTTTTTGCATTGGGGACTGTCATGCCCACCCACAGATAGAACGGTGTCACCACCGCACCCGGCGCGGGATCGGTGACCAGCTGGCCCGGCTCGAAGGGTGCATTCACTTCGAAACGCACGATGCGATCGGCGATCACCATCATCGAGATGTTGTCGGGCAAGGAGCCCTTGTCGTAGTACTCGCAGTCACCCTCCATTGCCTCGCGCATGCCTTGCGAGACGAAGGCCTTGTCGCCGGGCGCCTTGCCGAACGGCGCGCCGATGCGCAGCTCACCCAACTGCCCCAGTCCAGCCGATACGGCGGCAGCAGGCGTCGCAACTGGTGCCGGGGATGGCTTTGCTGCGGCGGGCGCAACGGGCACCGCCGGCGGCGGTACAGGAGCAACCGCCGCCGGCGCAGGGGCGGTGGGCGCGCATGCCGCCAAGGCCACAGCCAGGCCCAGCAGCAATGGCGTGCGCAGCAAACGCGTACGCGGGGAACCGGCCGTCACAGCACCAACCCTTCGCGCGCGGCGATGGTATGCACGTCCTTGTCGCCACGACCGGACAGATTGCACAGCACCAGCGCGTCCTTCGGCAGTTCGCGCGCCAGCTTGATCGCATGGGCAACCGCATGACTGGATTCCAGCGCCGGCAGGATACCTTCGATGCGGGTCAGGCGATGGAAGGCGGCCAGCGCTTCCTCATCGGTGATGCCCACGTACTGCGCACGGCCGGTATCGGACAGGAAGGAATGCTCGGGGCCGACGCCGGGGTAATCCAGGCCAGCCGAGATCGAATGGGTTTCGGTGATCTGGCCGTCGTCATCGCAAAGCACATAGGTGCGGTTGCCATGCAGCACGCCAGGGCGACCGGCCGAGATGGACGCGGCGTGGCGGCCGGTATGGATGCCGTCGCCAGCAGCCTCGGCACCGTAGATCTTGACCTCGCGATCATTGAGGAAGGCATGGAACAGGCCGATGGCATTGGAGCCGCCACCAACGCAGGCAGTGATCGCATCGGGCAGGCGACCATAGTCCTCCAGCATCTGCGCGCGCGCTTCACGACCGACAATGGCGTTGAAGTCACGCACCATGCGCGGGTACGGGTCCGGGCCGGCGACGGTGCCGATGATGTAGAAAGTGTCACGCACATTGGTGACCCAGTCACGCATCGCTTCGTTGAGCGCGTCCTTGAGTGTGGCCGAGCCGCTACTGACCGGCACCACGGTGGCACCGAGCAGCTTCATCCGGTAGACGTTGATCTTCTGCCGCTCGATATCGGTGGCGCCCATATACACCACACATTCCAGGCCCAGGCGCGCGGCAACCGTGGCCGAGGCCACGCCGTGCTGGCCGGCACCGGTCTCGGCGATGATGCGGGTCTTGCCCATGCGCGCGGCCAGCAAGGCCTGGCCGATGGTGTTGTTCACCTTGTGCGCGCCGGTGTGGTTCAGGTCCTCGCGCTTGAGCAGGATCTGCGCCCCGCCGACGTCCTTGCTCAGGCGCTCGGCGTGGTAGATCGGGCTGGGGCGACCCACGTAATGCTTCAGGTCCTTGTCGTAGGCGGCGATGAAGGACGGATCAATCCGCGCCTGATCGTAGGCGGCTGCCAGTTCCTGCAGCGGCCCCACCAAGGTTTCGGCGACAAAGCTGCCACCAAAGCGGCCAAAGTGCCCACGCGCATCGGGGAAGGCGTGGAAATCGGAGATCGACGGATCAGTCATGACGTCACGGCTACAAGGAACAGGCCAACACTCTAACGCAGGGCCGATGACATAAAAATGGATAATTTGGAGATCACATGTTAGAAAAACTCACATGAAAAGCCGTCAATCCCTGCCCTCGCTCAATGCCTTGCGCGCGTTCGAGGCCGCCGCACGGCTGCGCAGCGTCAGCCAGGCCGCCGCCGAACTGCATGTCACCCATGGCGCGGTGAGCCGGCAACTGCGGGCGCTGGAGGAAGAGCTGGGACTGGCCTTGTTTGAGCGAGATGGCCGCGGCATCCGCCCCAGCGCCGCCGGTCATCGTTTGCTGGAAGCGACTTCCGGCGCGTTTTCGCAGCTGCGTGACTGCATTTCCTCACTACGCCGACCGCAGCGCACCGATGCCTTCGTGCTTGGCTGTCCTGGCAGCCTGCTGGCACGCTGGATGATCCCGCGCCTGCAGGACCTGCAGCGCGACCTGCCCGGCCTGACCCTGCACCTGGCGGCACAGGATGGCGACTTCGCCCCGCGCCTGGATGGATTGGATGCCGCGCTGATGCTGGGCCAGGCACCTTGGCCCAACGGCTGGAAGGTGCATGCGCTGGCGCCGGAACGGATCGGCCCGGTATTCAGCCCTTCGATGCATGGCGCGCATGTCTTGGCCCGGCAGCCTGTCGAAGCGGTGCGCGACCACTCGCTGCTGCATACGCGATCGCGCCCCCAGGCCTGGCCGACCTGGGCGGCGCGCAATGGCATCGATGCGGATGCGCTGACTTATGGAACCGGCCTGGAACACCTGTATTACATGCTGGAAGCTGCAGTCGCCGGATTGGGCATCGCGATTGCTCCGGAGCCCCTGGTTGCTGACGATCTGGTCAACGGGCGTCTGATCGCGCCATGGGGCTTTGTTGAGACGGAAGGCTGCTGGGCCTTGTGCACTGCCGGCGAGCAGCAGGACCCGCGTGTGGCTGCACTGGCAGATTGGCTGCGCAGGCAGCTTTTGTAGGAGCGGCGTAAGCCGCGAAGCTGGTGGTGCTTGAAAGGCCTGAAAGCTTACCCTCCCCAACCCTCCCCTTTGCTGCGCGAAAGGGAGGGAGACAAGCCTGCCCTTCGGCAAAGGAAGGGAGCTGCAGCACCGAAGCCTGCGGTATCTGATGCTGCGGTGGTTTCGCGGCTGACGCCGCTCCCACAACTGCCAACTGTGCCGCGCCTACATTCAGCTGCCCTGTGTCGGCTGCGCCAGCCGCTGCTGCACGTCTTCGCGCAGACGCGCCAACTCGACTTCCGCCTGCTGGCGCTGCTGCATGCCTTCGCGGTGAATACTGCGCACCTCTTCCACCGTGGCGATCAGCTGTTCATGCACATGGCGCAGGGTCGCCACATCGATCACCGCACGCTGGTTGGCCTTGGCCGTTTCCACCGAGGTCTGCCGCATCAGGTCGGCATTGCGGCGCATAAGTTCATTGGTGGCATCGTCGATGGCATTGGACAGATCCACCGCGTTCTTCTGCTCGCCCAGCGACAGCTGGATAGCGAACTGGCGCTTCCACGACGGGATGGTGATGTCGCGTACAGCGTTGAATTTCTCGATCAGCTGGATCGCATTGGCCTGGATCAGACGGATCATCGGCAGCGACTGGTCAGCCGCATGCTGCATCACCGTCAGATCCCCCACGCGCTTGTCGAGCAGGCGGATCGCGTTGTCGATCTCACCACGACGGATGCGCGATTGCGGATCTTCCAAGCCGACCAGTGCGTGCAGCTCGTTGTTGAGCTCGGCCAGCCGCTGCTTGCCGGCAGCGATGTGCAGGCCAAGACTCTGGCGCTCGTCGCGGACAATGGCATGCATACGATCAAACTCACCGACACGCTGGCCCATCTGTGCCTGCTGCGCGCCAACATCACGCAGCAACTGTTCGATCTGCTGGTTGGTATCGCTGAACTTCTGCACCAGCTCGCCCTTGGAGGCGCGCATGCGGTCGATCAGGCCACCGATCACCGGCACCTTGGAGCGCTCGTTCAAACCGTCGAGTTTCAGCGAGCGTGCGATGCGCACCACTTCGCCGAGTTTTTCACCCGAGGCATCCAGGTCGCGGTTGCGCACGTGGTCCAACAGCTGACTGGAGAAGGCCGCACTCTTGCCCGCCGCCTCGCGGCCGAACACATGCAGGTTGCCCGGGCTGATGTCGTCCAGTGTACGCACGATCTGCGCTATCTGCGGGCGATCGGCTTCGCTCAGCCCCAAGGCGACCAGCGTGGTGCCATCAACATCGGCAGAAGGGCCGGCCGGCAGTGGCAGCGTGTCCTGGGTCATCAGTAGTTCTCCTTGAGCAAGTGGCGCAACGCGGCGCGCGAGCAATCATGTGCAGGATGGTTCTCAGCGCAGTCTAGCCTGCATCGCCGTCACCTCGTCGAGAATCCGGGCCTGCACCTCATTGGCCTGCGCCAGCTGGGCCTGCTTGTCGGCGGCGTGACCGGCCAGGCGTTGCTGCCGCCATAGCGGCAACAGCACATCACGGATACGCAGGTAACGCTCGATCAGCTCCACGCCCTGCGCATGCAGCAAGCGCAGCTGCCCGGCCTCGCTTTCGCGCAAGCGGGCCAGCCCACGTAGATGCTGCAGCCGTCGCTGCAGCGCGGCCTGCGCCATCGGCTCGTCCGGCGAGCGAACCGCCTCGCCGGCAGCTGCCCAGTCATCGATGGCAGCCACCGCCATCTGCACCCGGGTCGCCTGCTGCAGATGCTCGCCCAGTTCCTGCTGCAAGGCCTGTACACAGGCATCGGCACGCAGCATGCAGACGTCGAGCTGGCTCGCCAGTTGCTCGGCCCGTGCCTGTACCTCGACATCGCGCCCCAGTAATCGACCGAGCAAACCCACCGAACGGCGGATATGGCGACCATCGGCCGCCGACATCGCTTCGCGGATGTTGTTCATCTCCGCGACCAGCCGTGCGGCGGCGGTGCCGGCCGCTGCGGGGCCAAGCAACTGCTCGACTGCAGTCAGCAGTTCCGCTCCGTAGCTGGCCACGGCCAGCGCGTCATCGGCCAGCAATGCTGGCTGCGGCGGAAGCGGCAACAGCGACGGCGCTGGATCAGGCATCGTCCGCTGCTTCATTGCCGCGACTGCCCTGCTGCCCCGGCACCACCACGTTGCCACCGTAGAAATGCCGCATCAGTGCTTCATCCAGCGCCTTTTCCTCCGGTGTGCGTGCACGCCGCACGCGTGGCGTCGGCTTGCTGCTGCCGGCTTCCTTCGACAACCACTCCTGCAACTGTGCAGCCAGCCCGGCCAGGGCTTCGCCGACTTCGCCCTGCCGCTGCTGTGCGGCGGCCAGCACCTGCAACAGCGGGGTCAGATCCTGCACTGGTGCAACCGGGGCCGCTGTTGCGGGCATCGGTGCGAGCACCGCTGCGGGGCGCTCTGCAACCGACTGCAACAAGGCCACGATCTGCTCCCACGGGGCCTCGACCTGCGGCGCGACCGGTGCAACCGGTGTGGGCTCTTCGCCACGCAAACCCTGCAGGCCGCTGGCGATATCGGCCAGCTGCGCCACCATGCGCGCGCCGGTATCAGCATCGTCGCCGCCCATCGCCTTGTCACGCATGAAGTCACGCTTGATCTGCTCCCAGCGCGCCAACTGCGTTGCATCCAATACCTCGCGCAGCTCACCCAGTTTGAGCAGGTTTTCCTCGGAGCCACTGGTCAGCAGCTGCGATTCACCCAGGTAATGATCGGTGACCAGTTGCTGCAGCTCGGCGGCATTCATCACCGGTGAGATCTTCTCCGACAGCTTGTTCATGTTGCGGTAGCTGCCCTGCAGCCGGAACGGCGGCTCGACACGGTATTTGTCGGCCTGCGCGGCACTGGCGATGTATTGCTGGTTGACCCGGTGCACCACCTCGCGCACCTGCATCAAACGCTGCAGGGTAGCGACGATTTCGTTGATCTCCGCGCCGCTGTAAGCGTGGCTGAGCGCATTGGTCGACACGTCCTTGCCGCCAGCCTTGTCGACCAGCAGGTAGAGGTCGGCCAGGTCGCGGGTCGCCATCGGCGCCAGTACCTGGCTGGAGGTGAGGCTGTTCTCGATGTAGCTGAGTTTGAAGGCCTCTTCCATGCCGCCGAGCACATCGCCCAGGTTGTAGATATCGGCACGGTTGGCCAGCATGTCCGGCACCTTGAACACTTCGCCGGACTCGGTGTAGGGGTTGCCGGCCATCACCACGCAGAACTTCTTGCCGCGCAGATCGTAGGTCTTGGTGCGGCCCTTCCAGACACCTTCGATGCGACGGGTGCCATCGCACAGCGAGATGAACTTCTGCAGGAACTCCGGATGGGTATGCTGGATGTCGTCGACATACAGCATGGTGTTGTTGCCCATCTCCAGCGCGAGGTTGAGCTTGTGCAGCTCCTGCCGTGAGGTGGCATCCGGCGCCTGCTCCGGGTCCAGCGAGCGCACCTCATGACCCAACGCCGGGCCATTGATCTTCATGAAGACCAGGCCCAGCCGGTTGGCCACGTATTCCATCAGCGTGGTTTTGCCGTAACCGGGCGGACTGATCATCATCAGCAGACCCATCAGGTCGCTGCGCTTGTTTTCGCCCACCGTACCCATCTGCTTGGCGAGGTTGTCACCGATGATGGGCAGATAGACATCGTTGATCAGCTTGTTGCGGACGAACGAGCTCAGCGGCCGCGCCTGGAACTCGCTCAGGCGCAGCGCGTCACGCTCGCGCGCACTGATGCGGTGGCGCAGCGCCTGGTAGCGCTCGAAGCCGGGCTGAAACTGGCGGCGATGCGACTGCCAGCGCTGCAGGAAATCATCCACCGCCAATTGCAGATGGCCTTGGGCGATGCGCGCATGTTCACCGAGCAAGCCGCCGACATCGGCAATCAAGGTCACCTCGCGCACCTGGCTGCGCAGGGAACGCTCACCCAGCAGCATCGCCGCCGCTTCCGGCACGTATCCCGCCATGGCGGCAAACTTCGGCTGTCCGCACATGGCCTGCAACCATTGCACGGCCTGCGCCCATTGCAGGGCAAGCCGGGTATTCAAGCGCTGCAGGCTGCGGTCGAAGGCATCGGCCTGACCGGCGGCCTGCAGCTGCTCGCGCAGACCGGTAAGCAGTTGCCGTGCGTAACCACTGAACGCAAAGCTCGGCTCGCCATTGGCAAGTTCAGCCAACAGGTAGTCGGCGGCCAAGGCCGGCACACCGCTGTCGAACGGCAAGCCATGCTCTTCCTGGAAGGCTGCCAATGCCACTGCGATCTCCGCGCGCAAGGCTTCGAGCCCGTCCCGCACATTGAACAGCTTGGCGATGGCGAACGCACCGGCTGCACGTTCCAGCCACTGACTGACCTCTTCGCGCTTGCCCTCGCGCGCCCAGAACAATAGCGCGAGCGCACGCGGACCCGCCGCATGCACCAGCGAACCTGCAGCCTGATACAGCGGCAGCACCGCCTGCAATATCAGCGTGGCGTCGTGATCGTGGATACCCTTCTCATAACCTTCGCGGTAACGCGGCGCGGCAAAATCGCGCACCCGCTTGGCCAGCGCGTCGGCCTGCGCGGCTTCGCGCAACAGCAACTCGACATTCAAGCCCTCGCGTCCATTGATGGCCGCATCCAGCAGCAAACCAGCCAGGTACTCACCGCGATAGAGTGTTGACGATTCAGAATCCAGCGTCACCGGCCAGTAGTCGCGCAGTTCTTCCAACTCCGGATCGACGATGGCTTCGTAGTAATCGGTGCCGGTCAAGTGCACCGCCAGGCCTTCGCCGCGCGGCAGGATGGTCAGGTCCAGCGGCTGGGTATTGACGCTGAAACGGTGCCGACCAAGGCGGATGATATTGCCGCCGCCTTCGAACAGGTCACTGCGGTCACGCAGCGCCCGCACCGCCTGATCGCGCACGCCCTTGAGCCGCGCCTCGACGTCATCGGCCTTGACGCTGTCCTTGTAGTCGCGCAGGCGCTCGGCCAGCTCGCGCAGCTTCAGGATCAGCGGGTCACCAGCGAAGAATGCGTTCAGCTCATCAACAGTGGTGAAGCGTTCGGTACGCTTGGCCAGGCCATCGAGGATGCGGTTGGCTGCGTCCAGTACCGACTGTGCCTTGCGCTGGCGCGCATCCAGCAGGGTCTGCTTATGCGACTCGAAGGTATCGAGCAGCTCCTCGCGCTTGTTGAGGATGTCGCCAAGGAATTGTTCGTGCTCGCCGAACTGGCTCTCCAGTTCCTCCAGCTGCACCATCAGGCGCGACAACTGCTCGTCAGCGCGTTCCGGATCGGTCGCCAGCCCCAATGCACTGGTGATGGCCTGGCTGAACAAGGAGAACTGTGCGCCGAACTGAGCCACGGCTTCGGCCGAGCCAAGCGAGCGGCGACGCTGATCGGCGCGCGCACGTGCCTGGTTGAGCTTGGCGTAGATGGCCGAAATCGCCTCGACCACACGCGTGCGCTGCGCGGCGTCATCCACCTTCAGGCTGGCCATCAACTCCGACAGCATGTCCAGGTCACCCGACATCACCTGCATCTGCGCAATCTGCTCGGACAGCTGCTTGGCGGTCTGCGCCACCTGCGCGGCGGCATCCAGTTCCTGCAATCGGTCGGCGAACGGCTGCAGGGCCTTGTCACTGCCAAGGAACTCGCCCGCAGCCACGCCGACCCGGTCATGTGCTTCCTGCAACGACACGTTCATCGCATCGATGGATGCAACGTCGACGTAGCGGAAGTCGCGCACGGTCAGCAGGCGCCCACGCAGCTTGCCGATGTCGCCCAGAGATTCGACGAACTCGCCGATCTTCGTCCAGTTCTGCGGTTGCAGGCGCCCAAGCAGTGTCTTGTGCGCAGCAGTGACCTCGGCCATTGCCTGCGCTGACTGCTTGCGGATGCTCTCGACCTTTTCGTACTCGTCGAGCATCGACTCGCCGGTCGCGCTGATCTCGCGCAGCAGCGTTGCCGCACCGTCGCAATTGGCGTCATCCAGCCAATGGTGCGTATCGAACAGACGACGCGCATTGTGGGTCAGCAGCTCGTAGCGCGGCAGCGACACCTCGCGGCTATCGATCTCACGACCGAGATCAAGCAGATTGGAGATGCCTCGCACCAGCTCGGCATTGCCGATGCGGGCCATGAAACTGGTGCCAGTCGGCGTGTGCGCAGCAAACTCATCACTGCTGAACGGGGTCTGCCACACCTGCATCGGGTGGACGCGGGTGGGTTCTTCGTTCTCGGCGTTGAACAGCACCATGCGGCCATCGCGCATGAAGGCATAGCCCATGCCGAACACCGGGTTCTGCAGCACGCGCTGGATGCTGTTGTAGACGAACAGCGCCGACTTGCCGGCCTCACGTTCGTAGAAGATGTACAACATGTCCTCGCCATTGGGCGAGCGGATCGAGCGTTTGTAGCGCATACCCTGCATCGATGCGTCGAAGGCTTTGTGCTCGCCGCTTTGCAGGTAATAGCCGCCGGGGAAGATGACGCCATGGTCATCGGGCAGCTGCACGCAGGCCTGGACAATGGCGTCGTTGCGCACCACCTTGCCGGTCAGCGTGTTGTAGATCAGGCCGCGCCAGGTGTCCTCGCGGTAAGGCTGGATCTTCAGCAGGATCAGCGAGCCGACCTTGGCGAAATCAATGGTGGCATCGTCCACCGATTGGGTGCTGTCCTCGACCGGCTCGCTGTAGACGCCCTGCCCGGTCTCGGTGTTGTTCTCCACCTTGATGGTCAGGTCACCGCCGGTGGTCTCGACGAAGATCGTGTCGAGGATGTTCAGGTGTGGGAAACGGCCACTGATCAACATATCGCGACCGGCACGCACCCACTCGAAATCGAACGGTGGCGGCAGCGCGATATCACGCTCGCCTCGTGCATCGATATAGGTCAGCTCGCCGCTGGGCGCCATCGCCCAACGGAATACACGCACGTCGGTGCTACGCTCGCCGATCTGGAACGCGGCCAGCAGCTTTCCGTCACGCACGATCAGCTGCAGCAGGCGCGCATTCTTGTAGTACGCATAGAGCTCGCCGAAGTCATGGACGAAGCCAGCCTGCGACAGGAAACTGCTCTTCAGATCCACCGGGGTGACGTCGTAGCCTTCGGCACCTTCGACCAGGCGATAGAGCCCGAACACGTCCTCGATGCGGGTCTGGGTCTTCAAGCCGATGAAGACGTTGTAGCCGAACAACAGCAGGTCATCACCAACCTGCACCACATCGCGGCCAACGCAGTTGTTCTCGCTGCGGATGCGGAAACGTCCGATCACTTCCATCCGGCTGTCGCCGAATTCCTGCAACCGGCGCTGGTTCAGCGCGTCCACCACCTGCCGCAGGCGTACACCCTGATCGCTCAGACGTTTGCGCAGCACTTCATAGGCACCGCCCTGCGCCACTGCCTGATCGGCGATGGAACCGCCCTCCGGCGTGGTGGCGGCGTCCAGATTTGTATCGGCCATCGGTTGTTCCCTGCTCTGACATCGGCAGATTCCGCCCTCGGGACGGAACCCCTGACGCCCTCATCCTCGTGTGCCACCGGCTTCAACCAGGCGGCGCATCAACGCCCCACGCGGTACAACCGCGCGGGGCATGGCTTCACTCAGCCTGCGTCCGAATCCGCTGCAGACGTGTCGGCGATACGGCGCGCCGGCAAGCCACGCGCGGACATGTCCACGCCCAGGTAGCGCTGCATCAGGTCCTGCACAATCGGACTCTTGTCGGTGAGGCCTTCGATCGACTTGCCCAGCGACACCGCCTTGACCAGGTTCTCGAACATGCCGCCGTCGCCACCGACCATATCGATCTTGGCGTTGCGCAGCGCGCTGGCGATGACCTCGGCATTCTCCTTGGTCACTTCCTTGCCCGCGTCGATCGCCGCCAGGGCCTGACGCAGACCGGTTTCCAGGGTCATGCGGAATTCTTCGTGGCCGCGTGCGGTATCGCCCAGCGAATCGATGGCCTGGAACTTGCGGGTCAAACCGTCCGCCTCGGCGAGCAGCTTCTTCTCGATGACCGTTGCTTCCGCCAAGCCCAGCGTTTCGGTTGCGGTCGCCTTGGCGCGGCCCATCTGCTCCTCGCCCTGTGCACGTGCGGCCAGCTGTTCGGCCAGCACCTTGGCTTCGGCCGTGCCCTGCTTGAGGTTGGCATCGGCCATTGCATCGACCACGCGGGCCTCGGCAATGCCGACCTTCTCGATGGCCAGCGCACCGGCTTCCTTGACCTGGGCGTCGGCCAGACCCGGCGCGGCACGCTCGGCGCGCACACCATCGGCTAAGGCCTTCTTGGCTTCGGCCTGCTTGCCGGCGGCGTCGAACTCGGCCTGCGCCAGCGTGGTGATCTCCACCGCGCGGTGCTTGGCTGCGGCTTCGCTGGCTTCGGCTTCCTTGACCTGCTTGAGCATGGCTTCCTGCGCCTGCGCCTCGGCTTCGAGGATGGCCACCTGCTTCAGGCGGTCGGCCTCGGACACCTGGCGCACTTCCTTGATGCGTTCTTCTTCCTGCGCCACGGTCTTGTCGATGGAGATGCGTTCGCGGGTGATGTTGGCCACGTCCATCTTGCCCTGCTCAACCACCTTGTCGCGCTCCACACCCTGCAACTGCACTTCGCGATCAGTGGTGACCTGTTCGAGCTGGCGCGCGCGTGCAACGCGCTCGACTTCGATGGCAACCGCACGCTGACGGTTCTGTTCGGCCACCTCCACTTCGCGCAGGCGGTTCTGGTCGCGGATGTCGATCAGCTGCTGGGCTTCGATGCGGGCGTTCTCGGATAGCTGGCGCTGCTCCTCCTGCACCTTCAGGGTTTCGGCCTCCTCGCGGGCACGGATGGTATCCACCTCGCGGCGCTGGCGCGCCTCGGCTTCAGCCTGCTGCCGCTCAAGCGCCAGCGTGGCTTCCTTGGCCTCGACATTTTTCTTGGTGATGGCCAGGCGCTCGTTCTGCGCCAACTCATTGGTGATCACGTTCTGCGCGGCGGTCAGCTCGGTGATCTTGCGGATGCCTTCGGCATCGAGGATGTTGCTGGGGTCGAGCAACGACTTCGGGGTCTGCTCAAGATAGTCGATGGCGACGTCTTCCAGCGCGTAACCGTTCAAGTCATTGCCGATCACCGCGATGATTTCGTCGCGGAATTCCTGGCGCTTCTCGAACAGCTGGGTGAAGTCGAACTTCTTGCCCACCGTCTTCAAGGCTTCGGAGAACTTGGCGTTGAACAGGTCATCCACCGCGTTCTTGTCCGAGGCGCGATCTGCGCCGATGGCCTTGGCCACGCGCAGCACATCGGCCTGGGTTTCGTTGACGCGCAGGTAGAACGCCACGGTGATATCGGCACGCATGTTGTCGCGGCAGATCAGGCCTTCCTTGCCACGGCGATCAACCTGCAGGGTGATCAGGCTGATCTTCATGTGTTCGGCGCGGTACAGCACCGGAATGATCAAGGCACCGGTGAAGTGCACCTTGGGCTGCGCGCTCATGTCATTGACGATCAACGCGGTGCCCTGATCGACTTTTTTATAGAAGGCCTTGAACAGACCCGCCAAACCAAGGAAAAACACCAGCAGGGCAGCAACCCCGATAATGAAAGGGGCCAGCGCAGCAGTACTCATCAGTGGATCTCCTTGTCGCCTGATACATCAGAAGGGAAAACGTCCAAGCCCGGCAGGTCGGTATCGGCGACCACCAGGTAGTGATTCTTGTCGGGCAGGTATTCCACCAGCCTGACGCGTTGGCCACGCGACAAACGGCTGCCATCGCGTACACGCACATGCAGGATCAGGCCGGCGCCACCGTCGTCCATGCTGGCATAGCCCTGCGTGGCGGTGACTTCCGGCGAGGTGACCTGGGCAAGCCGGCCGAGGATGGACTCCTGGGCAACCGGCCGCAGCTTGAGCAGCAGTCGGCGGATTGGCCGCAGCACCCAGGCCGACACCACCGCACCGGGAACCAGCGCGGCAATGGCCACCACCGTGCCTACACCCCAGCGCAGGGACGCCGGCAACGACTGCAGGAAGAAGAGTTGAACCAGATAGGTGATGGTCCAACCGAAAAAGGCCAGCAGCAACACCACCAGCATGGTCGGCGCACCACCGAGGCCGAGCCGCGCGAACATCGCGGCAATGCCGGTCGCGCCGTGTTCACCGCCATGGGAATGAAAGTCGGCGCCGTCGCCGCTGCCAATGCCGCCGTCATCGACGATACCGGTCGCTGCCAGCAACCAGTAGATGACAGCAAAGGCGAACACGATGCTGTAAGGCAACGTCGGGTAAGACAGCGCTACTTCCAGAAACTCCGCCATGCACACTTTCCTTGTGGCGCCCAGCTGCTCAGCGGGAGCTGCCCCAGCATGCCAGCTGTGACAGCAACATCCGTTTCCCGCAGGCATCCGTGCTTGTCGCCGTGGACACCATCATAAGGGAATCAGCCTGGACATGCCCTGCGACCGAATCCCAAAAGTGCGACAGCCCGGGCTGCACCCGTGCAATGCGTCGCCATGCTCAGCGAGCGTATTCAGTCCTGCTCGACATGGAGGTCGGCACGGCGCACTTCTTCGACGAACTGGCGCATCTTGTAACCGTCCTTGATCCCCGGCGACAGCTCGATGCCGCTGGACACATCCACGCCCCAGGGCTGGGTTGCGAGAATGGCGTCATGCACGTTCTCCGGGCGGATACCCCCGGCCAGCAGGTACGGCCGGTGCACGCCGGGCGGAATCTGCGACCAGTCGAACGCAACACCGGTACCGCCGCTGCCACCAGCCACGTGGCTGTCGAACAGGAACCCCGCGGCATGCGGGTACATCTGCTGCAGGCCGCGCGCGGTGACGTCTCTGCGTCCACCCATCGCAATCGCCTTCAGGTACGGCATGTTGAAACTGCGGCAGAACGCATCGTCTTCGTCGCCATGGAACTGCAACAGGGTCGGCCGCACCGCGCGCAGCACCTCGCGCACTTCCTCGCGATTGTTCTGCTGGAACAAGGCCACCACTTCCACCATCGGCGCGATGGCCTGGCGCATGGCGCGCGCCTCGGACGGCGCTACCCGGCGGGCACTGCCCTTGGCGAAGATGAAACCGATGGCATCCACGCCCAGCTCGGTGGCCAGGCGGATGTCGCCGGCACGGGTCATGCCGCAGAACTTGATACGGGTGCGAAACAGCGTACGGCTCACAGTGTCACCTCGTCCGGCAGCTTCCAGAGCTCAGGATACAGCGGTCCGACGAATACCAGGCCCTGCGGCGGCGCAGTTGGACCTGCCAGATTGCGATCACGGCCTGCCAGCAACTCCCCGATCCAGCTTTCAGGCTTCTCCCCTGCCCCCACCATCAGCAGCGAGCCGACGATATTGCGCACCATATGGTGCAGGAAGGCATTGGCCTGGACTTCGACTTCCACCACCTCGCCCTGACGACGCACCGCTATCGATTGCATCTCGCGGCGTGCGTGCAGCGCCTGGCATTGCGCACTGCGGAACGCACCAAAGTCGTTTTCACCCAACAGCGACTGTGCTGCGCGGTGCATGGCATCGGCATCCAGCGGACGCCGGTCCCAGCTCAGGATCTGCCGGTACAGCGCCGGCCGCACCTGGCGGTTGAGGATGCGATAGCGGTAACGGCGCGCCTTGGCCGAGAAGCGCGCATGGAACTCATCCACCACCGGCACGCACCAGCGCACGCAGATCGATGGCGGCAATCGCGTGGTGGTGCCCAGCACCCAGCCTCGCGGTGCGCGCTCGACGTCACTGTCAAAGTGCACGACCTGGCATTCGCCGTGCACGCCGGCATCGGTGCGGCCTGCGCACACAACGCTGATCGGCGCATTGGCGACTGAGGACAATGCGTCCTGCAAGGTCGCCTGCACACTGGCACAGCCGGTCTCCCCGAGCTGCTGCCAGCCCTTGAATTCGCTGCCGTCGTATTCCACGCCCAGCGCGTAACGCATGTTTGAACCTCTTGTTTGTTGGAGCCGCGGAGCCCGCGGACAACTCAGTCGCTGTCGCGTTCGGACCAGACCGCCAGCTCGTTGCCGCCCGGCTCAAGGAACTGGAAGCGGCGGCCACCGGGGAAAGTGAAGACCGGCTTGACCACTTCGCCGCCCTGCGCGGTGACCTCCGTAAGCAGGGGCCCCAGCTGTGCGGCATACAGCACGATCAGCGGCGCACCAGCGCCGGCGGTCAGCGGTGTGCCACGGAAGAAACCGCCTTGCAGCTCGCCGTCATCAAACGCAGTGTAATCCGGGCCGTAGTCCTCGAATGTCCAGCCGAATACGCGCTCGAAGAAGCCACGGCTCGCTGCCGGGTCGCGCGAAGCGAACTCCACATAATCAATCCGGCGCTCACGCTTCATTGTGGTTCTCCATCAAGCCATACGGCCAAGCAGCTCCAGCGCTTCGCCGCGTGCCTGCGGGTCGGCGCTGGCAGCGACTTCATTGAGCAGGGTGCGCGCTGTCTCGGCATCGCCGAGGTCCAGATAGGCGATTGCCAGCTCCAGCCGCTCGCGGCCGGCGGGTGTCGGATTCAATGGCGCAATCGCTGCGACATCGCCGGCCAGCCAATCGGCCTCGTCGGCAGCAGCCGGCTCGGGCTGCGCTGGCTCGGGGACGGCATCAACCTGGCGCGAGGCTTCGAACAGCAGTACCGGCTTATGCGTGACCTCTGCGACCGGCCTGATCGGCGCCGGCACTACCGGCTCCACGCGCGCGGGCGGGCTGGACTTCAGCCAGGCCGGCATCGGCTCCTCGTAGGCCTCAGGCTGTACGGGCGCCGCTGCCAACGACTCGGCGTCAACCTCGTCCAGCGGATCGAATGCTTGCACCTGCTCTGCCTGCTCTGCCTGCAGCGCATGCGCTGTGGCGGCAGCGCCCATCACCGGCAGCGCGGCAGCCAAGTCACCGGCACCAAAATCATTGCGCGGTGCGGCCGGCAGCGGCTTGCGGCGACGGCTCAGTACCCAACCAAGCGCAGCCAGCACCAGCAGTGCCAGGCCCAGCCAGGCCCAGCCGAACGAGCCTCCCGCATCGCCCTTGGCCGCCTCGCCCAGCTTCTTCTGGGCGGCAGCCAGGTCCGAATCCTTCATCGCAATCAGCGATTGCTGCTGCTTCTGCAGCTTTTCGAGTTCGCCGACGCGATCGCGCAGCTCCTGCAGTTCCGCATCGCGGGTTGCCAGTTCTTCCTTGGCTTGCTGCAGCTGTTCGTTGGCCAACATGTCACCCTCGCCACCGGCATCGAGGCCGGTCGTCATTCCTGCAGTCTGTTGTGCACCGGCCGCGGCCGGGGCGATTTCCAGGCGCGCACCGCTTGGGCTCGCTGCAGCCGCCACCGGAGTGCCCGGCCTGGCCGGAGCGGCCGCTGCATCGGCTACCGCAGGCTGCGGGATCGGCGCACGGGCCTGCCGCCACTGGGAGGTCTGGTCACGCACGATGGCGCGCGCCTCGGCGGCATCCACCCGCGCCAGCTCTTCCTGCGCAGGCGTGCGCAGCACCGCGCCCTGCTTGAGCAGGTTGATGTTGCCGCGGATGAAGGCTTCCGGATTGGCGCGCATCAGCGCGACCATGGTCTGGTTCAAGGAAGCGCCGCTCTCGCGCGACAGCTCGCGGGCGATCTGCGACAAGCTCTGGCCACGCTGCACGGTGGCAAGCTGGCCTTCGCTGTTCATCACCGGCGCCATTGCCGGTCGCGATGCAGGTGCTGCGGCAACCGGCTGAGCCGGCGCAGGCGTTGCTGGAGGCGCGGCAGGGGCCGGCAACTCAGGCAGCGGCTCGGGCTCTCGCACGATCAGATTGGATTGGGCCGCCGCCGGCGCTTCGATGACCGGTTCGGCCACTGCGGTTGCGGCTTCGGGTGCGGACACCAGCGCGGAGTATTCGCGCACCAACCGGCCCTGGCCCCAATCGACCTCGATCAGGAAACCCACCGACGCCACCTGCACCGGCGCGGCGCTGGTGACGCGGATGACGGCGCGACCGTCACGGTCCTGCGCAAACTGGAATTGCAGTTCTCCTACCAGTCCGGTCGGCGCTGCCAGACCCACGCGTTCGAAGGTGGCCGCAGATGCCAGCCCGGCCTTGGCGTTGTCCAGTTCGCCAGGATCACTGGTAATGACCGGGATTTCAGCCAGCAAGGGCTGCCCCGGCTTGGACAGTACGCGGATGTTGCCGAGTCCCAGCGCCATCGCGGCGCTGCTGAACAGCGCCAGGACGAGGACCAGCACAGCTTGTAATGAGCGCATCGCGCCCCTGCCCCATGGTTTCATGGCGGCCAATATAACGGCTGACCCGGCTTTCGAATACCGCTGTACCGCCCAGATGCGACGACGCCGGCAGCAAGCCGGCGTCGTTGGCGGCATCAGCCGCCGTTGGCGACCAGCTCGGCGACCTGCACTGCGTTCAGTGCGGCGCCCTTGCGGATGTTGTCCGCCACCACCCACATGTTCAAACCACGCGGGTGCGAGATGTCCTCGCGGATGCGGCCGACATAGACCGGATCGGTGCCCGAGGCGTGGGTGACCGGGGTCGGATAGCCGCCAGCCTTGCGCTCATCCACCACCTTCACGCCAGGCGCGGTGGCCAGCAGTTCGCGGGCCTGCTCGGTGGTGATCTTCTTCTTGGTCTCGATGTTGACCGCCTCGGAGTGGCCGTAGAACACCGGCACGCGCACCGCAGTGGGATTCACCAGGATGCTGTCGTCGCCGAGGATCTTGCGGGTTTCCCATACCAGCTTCATTTCTTCCTTGGTGAAGCCGTTGTCAAGGAACTCATCGATATGCGGGATCAGATTGAAGGCGATCTGCATCGGGAACTTCTTCGGCTCGATCTCCTGGAAGCCGAGCAGCTGCGCGGTCTGCTTGCCCAGTTCTTCCATGCCGGTCTGGCCAGCGCCGGACACCGACTGGTAGGTGGCGATGTTGATGCGCTCGATGCCGTACTCGCGATGGATCGGGGCCAGCACCGGCATCAGCTGCATGGTCGAGCAGTTCGGGTTGGCGATGATGCCGCGCGGGCGGTTCTTCGCTGCTTCCGGGTTGACCTCGGACACCACCAGCGGCACGTCGTCGTCATAGCGGAACGTGGACGAGTTATCGATCACCACGGCGCCGGCTGCGGCGAACTTGGGCGCGAATTCCTTGGAAATGCCACCACCGGCCGAGAACAGGGCAATCTCGACCCCGGCCGGGTCGAACGTGGCCAGGTCCTGGATGGTGATCTTCTTGCCTTCAAAATCGACCTGCTGGCCGGCCGAACGCTCGGAGGCAAGCAGAGTCAGCGTGCTGATCGGGAAATTGCGCTCGGCGAGGATGGACAGCATGGTCTGACCGACAGCGCCGGTGGCGCCAACAACGGCTACGTGGAAACGACGGGCTTCATTGCTCATGGGGATACTCGAAAGTTTGGAGGGGGAGACACGTATCGAGCCAGGTTCGGGGAACCTCCAGCGCGCGGCTGTCGAGGCTCCCTATCGTTTTTTGTCGTCGATTTTTTTGCCGGCCACGGCAATGCGCGCGGTGCCGTTGCTGATCAGTTCGGCGTTGATGGCATTGACCGGGTGGCCGGCGTCCGCGCCGATGCCCA
The DNA here is from genome assembly GCF_056760135.1 of Stenotrophomonas sp. STEN023. Lineage (NCBI taxonomy): Bacteria > Pseudomonadati > Pseudomonadota > Gammaproteobacteria > Lysobacterales > Lysobacteraceae > Stenotrophomonas > Stenotrophomonas sp. STEN023. The sequence continues at coordinate 19,334 of NZ_JBRREF010000036.1, forward strand.
GGCCGGCCAACAGGTTGTCCAGCGCCACCTGCACCATCGCCCGGCGCGTGGCCAGCGAGGCGCTGCCGATATGCGGGGTCAGCACGATGTTATCGAGCGCCAGTAGTTCCGGGCGCACGTTCGGCTCGTTTTCGTAGACGTCCAGTGCGGCCGAGGCCAGGCGGCCATTGGCCAGCGCATCAACCAGGGCGAGTTCGTCGACGATGCCGCCACGGGCGATGTTTACCAGCGTCGCCGTCGGCTTCATCTTCGCCAGCGCGGCGGCATTGATGATGTGGTGGTTCTGCGCGGTATACGGCAGCACCAGCACCAGGTGGTCAACGCTGGCCAGCAGCTCATCGAAACCGACGTAGCGGGCACCAACCGCCTGCTCCTGCTCGGCAGGCAGCTGCGAGCGGTTGTGGTACAGCACCTTCATGCCAAAGCCATGATGACCACGGCGGGCAATGGCCTGGCCGATCCGGCCCATGCCGAGGATGCCCAGGGTGCTGCCATGCAGATCGGCGCCGAGCATGGTGGTGAACGACCACTGCCCCCACTTGCCGTCACGCAGCCAGCGATCGGACTCGACGATGCGGCGGGCGGCCGCCATCAGCAGCGAGAAGCCGAGATCGGCCGTGGTTTCGGTGAGTACGTCCGGCGTGTTGCTGGCAACGATGCCGGCTGCATTCAACGCAGGAACATCAAGATTGTTATAGCCGACGCCAACGTTGGCGATCATCTTCAACGCGGGCGCATTGGCGATTTCCGCCGCACCGATCCGCTCGTTGAGCGTGATCAGGACGCCATCCATGCCGGCCAGATTCGCACTGAGGCTGGCACTGTCGTGCTTGGTGACCGTGGACGTTGAAACCACATCACAGTGCAGCGCCAACTGCGCGACGGTGTCGTCGAACAGCGGCTGCGACACCCAGACGCGGGGACGACGATCAGTCATTGCGCTGGCCCGGGATACGCGGGCTCATCTCGCCGACATCGCCACATTGGGCGCGGTGGCGCATGGCCTGGTCCATCAACACCAACGCCAGCATCGCCTCGGCGATGGGTGTGGCACGGATGCCAACGCAGGGATCGTGGCGACCGGTGGTGATGACATCGACCGCATTGCCGGCCGTATCCACCGTGGCACCGGGCAGGCGCAGGCTGGAGGTGGGCTTGAGCACCATCGAGGCGACGATCTGCTGGCCGGTGGAGATGCCACCGAGGATGCCGCCGGCATGGTTGGACTGGAAGCCCTGCGGGCTGATCAGGTCACGGTGTTCGGTGCCCTTCTGCGCGGCGCTGGCAAAACCGTCGCCGATCTCCACGCCCTTGACCGCATTGATGCTCATCAGCGCGGCGGCGATATCGCCATCGAGCTTGCCGTAGATCGGCTCGCCCCACCCTGGCGGTACGCCGTCGGCAACCACGGTCACGCGCGCACCGACCGAATCACCGGACTTGCGCAGCGCATCCATATAGGATTCCAGCTCCGGTACCTGCTTGGCATCGGGCCAGAAGAAGGGGTTGTCTTCGATCACATTCCAGTCAAAACCAGCCGGGGTGATCTCGCCGAGCTGCGACAGGTAGCCACGCACGCTGACGCCGAAGCGCTGCAGCAGCCACTTTTTGGCGACCACGCCAGCGGCCACGCGCATGGTGGTTTCGCGCGCCGAGGAACGGCCACCACCGCGCGGGTCACGGATGCCGTACTTCTGCCAATAGCTGTAATCGGCATGGCCCGGGCGGAACTGCTGGGCGATGTTGCTGTAATCCTTGCTGCGCTGATCGGTGTTGCGGATCAGCAGCGCGATAGGCGTACCAGTGGTGCGGCCCTCATAGACCCCGGACAGGATCTCGACCTCGTCAGCCTCACGGCGCGCGGAAGTGTGGCGGCTCTTGCCGGTGGCACGGCGCTGCAGATCGTGGGCGAATTCTTCGGCGCTGATTTCCAGACCGGGCGGACAACCATCGATCACACAGCCGATAGCCGGCCCATGGGATTCACCGAAGGTAGTGACGCGGAGGAGTTGTCCGAATGTATTCAATGCCGTTGTGCTCTTGCGGTTACGCCGGCCGTTGCCGTCATTCCGCAGAGGCGGAGTGACGGCAACAGCGTGACTCAGGAACGTGCTGCAGCCAACTCGGCGATGCGCGCATGGTGCGCACGCAGTTCAGCCGCTTCGACAGCGAAGATGCCCATCTGCCCGACCTTGAACTCGATCCAGGACATGTAGACCTCCGGCAGCAGCTTGATCAGGTGCTGCTCGGAATCGCCTACTTCGCAGATCAACAGGCCGTCTTCGGTCAGATGGTCCGGCGCGTCGCGCAGGATCTTCAGCACCAGGTCCAGGCCGTCGTCGCCGGCGCGCAGCGCCAGGTCCGGCTCGTGCTGGTATTCCTTCGGCAGTGCATCGGTCTCGTCATTGGTGACGTAGGGCGGATTGGTCACGATCAGGTCGTAGACGCGGCCCTGCAGACCGGCGAACAGGTCGCTCTTGACCAGCTCCACGTTGTGGGCGAGCAGGCGCTCCTTGTTCTCCACCGCCAGCGACAGCGCGGCATCATTGACGTCGCTGCCGTCCACCTGCCAGTTCGGGTAGTAATGGCCCATGGCAATGGCGATGCAACCCGAGCCGGTGCACAGGTCCAGCGCACGGTTGACGTCACGACCGGCCAGCCACGGCTCGAAGCCGCTGAGGATCAGCTCGGCGATCGGCGAACGCGGCACCAGCGCACGCGCGTCGCTCTTGAAGCTCAAACCCGCAAACCAAGCCTCACCGGTCAGGTAGGCTGCCGGCTGGCGCTCGTCGATACGGCGCTGGAACAGCGCCAGCACCTGCTGCCGTTCTTCCAGCAACACCCGCGCCGTGCCATAGGCCGGGCCAAGGTCCGGCGGCAGGTGCAGGCTGTGCAGGGTCAGCTGGGTCGCCTCGTCCAAGGCATTGTCATAGCTGTGGCCGAAGGTCAGGCCAGCAGCATTGAAACGGCTTGCGCCGTAGCGGATCAGATCGACGATCGTTTGGAGTTCAGCGGCCGCTTCGGCAGTCATGGCAATACGGAAATACTTGAAAGGTCTGCGATTATAGGCACCTGGCCGGTATATTGATTGCCAAGTTGCAGCCGAAACTTCGGCAATGGCCCTCCAAAGGGGCGCAAACGCCCGCCAAACCGCCGGGGTGTACGTCTGCAATCCCCTACACTCCCGTATCCCGCCCACGGCGAACGACCCGTCCCGCCGCCGTATCCGAACGGAAGCCCGCGCGCATGTTCAATCGAAATACCGGCATCATCCTGGCCATCGCCCTGGCCGCCGGCCTCGGCCTGCTGTTGGCGCAGAAGGTCTTCGGGCCGTCCAACAAGGGCACGGATGGCACCAGCAGCATCATTTTCTATGGCACCCCGCGCACCCTGCCGGAGTTCGACCTGGCCCAGTCCGACGGCACCCGCCTGATCCCGGGGGAGCTGCGCGGCCATTGGACCCTGGTGTTCCTGGGCTTCACCTCCTGTCCGGACGTCTGCCCGACCACCCTGACCGAACTGGCCCAGGCCCAGAAGCAGTGGGAAACCATCCCCGACAGCCTGCGCCCGCGCGTGGTACTGGTCTCGGTGGACCCCGAGCGTGACACCCCGAACCGCCTGGGCGAGTACGCCCACGCCTTCCACAAGGACACCATTGCCGCCACCGCCGACGTGCCGTCGCTGGAGCGCTTTGCGACCTCGTTGGGCATGGTGTTCCAGAAGGCACCGGGCAAGCACTTCGAGCAGAACCCGGACGACTACAGCATGGACCACTCTGCCAGCATCGCCGTGCTTGACCCGCAGGGTCGGCTGGCCGGCCTGATGCGCCCCCCGTTCAACCCGCAGGCGATTGCCAGCGACCTGAAGAAGCTCACCGAGAAAACCGCACCATGAGTCTGGTTACAAGCCTCACCTATGTATTGCCGCACCGCCTGTTGTCGTCGATGGCCCGCTCGCTGGCCTATTCGCAGAACCCGCGCATCTCGCGCTGGCTGATCGACACGGTGTCGAGCAAGTTCAACGTCAACCTGGCCGAAGCGGCCAATCCGGACCCGCGCAGTTATCCCAGCTTCAACAGCTTCTTCACCCGCGCCCTGAAGCCGGGCGCGCGCGTGGCCGCAGCCGACCCGCGCACGCTGACCATGCCCGCCGATGGCCGCATCAGCCAGCTTGGTCCGATCGAAGATGGCCGCATCTTCCAGGCCAAGGGCCAGTCCTTCACCGCCGCCGAGCTGCTCGGTGATGCGGCCGACGCTGTCCCTTTCAACAACGGCCTGTTCGCCACCGTGTACCTCTCACCGCGCGACTACCACCGCGTGCACATGGCCTGGACCGGCACCTTGCGTGAAACCGTGCATGTGCCGGGTCGCCTGTTCAGCGTCGGCACCGATGCGGTGGCCAATGTGCCGCGCCTGTTTGCCCGCAACGAGCGCCTGGTCTGCCACTTCGACACCGATTTCGGCCCGATGGTGCAGGTGATGGTCGGCGCGCTGCTGGTCAGCGGCGTAGAGACGGTATGGAGCGGCGAGGAGATCCCCGCCTATGGCGACCGCATCACCCGCAAGGACTGGCGTGGCAAGGGCATCACCCTGGAACGCTTCGCCGAGATGGCGCGCTTCAATTACGGCTCGACGGTGATCATGCTGCTGCCGCCGGGCGTGGCCGACTTCGATCCGTCGTTGAAGGCGGAAAGCCCGGTACAGCTGGGCCAGCCGCTGGCGAAGCTGCGCTGACAGCCGCGCATCCGCGGTGGGGCGGCGTCATTCTGTAGGAGCGGCGTAAGCCGCGAAGCTCGGATAGTTACAGCGATCCCAGCTTCTGCAATCTGATGATCCATCTGCTTCGCGGCTTACGCCGCTCCCACACAAGCACCACCAGCACATACAAGAAGGGCGCCTTTCGGCGCCCTCTTTGTTTCAACGACCGCAGCCTTCCAGCTTCAGGCTTTGCCCTGGCTTGAGGGCATAGGCCGGTGCGCGCAGGCCATTGGCGCGCGCCAGTGCCGGCACTTCGCACTGGAAGCGGTTGGCGATGGCCCCCAAGGTGTCACCGCGGGCAACCTTGTAGCTGCGCGCTGCCCGCCGTGCCGGTGCGGCCGGGCGCGGCGCCGGTGCCACGACAGGTGCAGCAGCCTGCGCTGCCTGCATCGCCTGTACATCACCCACCGCCACACTGCCGGTAACCGTTGCCGCTGACGGCCGCTTGATCGCCGCATTCAGATCAGCCGTGATCAAGGCACGCGCCAGATCGGCTCGTGGGCCGCTGACGCAATAGCGGTTGTACAAGCCAGCAATACGGGTGGTGACATTGATGGTGGTGCCACCCGGAATCCAGCCATCCGCCTCGTAGCGCGGATTGAGGTTGCGCAGCGCGCGCATGTAACCGTCACGCGTACCGGTGCTGCCCAGGCAGATCGTCAACTCGTAAATAGTGGTCGACTTGGCCAGGCGGATCGTCGCTGGCTGCGCGTTGAGCTTGGGGAACTCGACGCCGTACTGCTGCGGGTGCAAGAAGATCCACGCCGCTGCGATCACCATCGGCACGTAGTCCTTGGTCTCGCCCGGGAACTGGTTGTACGAGGTATCGGTCCAGAAGCTCTGGCCGCCGGTTTCGCGGTAAATGCGCGCAGCACGGCCTTCGCCGCCGTTATAGGCCGCCAGGGCGTACTCGATGTTCTTGTTGAGCCCGCGCATGCGCTCATTCATGTAGTCGGCGCTGGCACTGGCTGCGCTGCGCGGATCAAAGCGGGTATCGAAGCCGGTGCCGTCCGGGCCAAGCCCGAAGCGGCGGCCGGTTGCCGGCATGAACTGCATCAGGCCGGCCGCGCCCACGCGCGAGGAGGCATGCACACGTCCATTGGATTCCTTGGCCATGATGCCGAACAACAGCGCTTCGGGCAGGCCGTCCTTCTCCCACTCCGGCCACATGACACCACGCAGGTTCATGTAGTTCTCGTAGCTGGTCAGCAGCGAGGGCCGCATATCGGTCAGCCAACGTCGGATGCCCGCCTGGATCGCCGGGTTGTATTCGACCATGTCATCGAAGGCGTGGCGGTGATCATTGAGCAGCGCCGCAGCACGGGCGGCTTCGGGCACATCGGCCACCAGGGGCGCGATATGGTCCGGATCAGCCTCCAGCGGGCCACCATCCTCGTCCTGCGCCTCACCGCTGGCATCGGCGCGCTGCTTGAGCAGGCGCTTGTAGGTCGCCAGCAGATTACTGACCTGGCAGCCCTTCTGCGCGATGCAGGCGCTGATCACGTCTTCCATGTCTTCCAGCGCAGCGTCGCCCTCGGTGGTGCCCTTGGGGTCGGCGTTGGCAACCAGCACCAGCGCATCGCTGTAACGCTTCTCGGCCGCCGTCATCCGCGCCTCGATGGCATCGACCTTGACCTTGTCGCGGGCGGAGATCGCCTGGGCAGCAGGAACCACGGCCAACAACGAGGTCGCCAGCAACAGCGACCAACGACGAGCAGATAACAGGGATACGGGCATCAGCAGCACTGCATGACAAAGGTGAGGCAGGGTAGCTGGCAGACAGACCCGGGGGCAACATTGCCACCGCAGCGATACAGTCGGCCGTTAGAATCCTTCCTTCATTCATCAATGAGTGCCTCCATGGACCCGATCCTGCTCGGCAAAGGCGTCACCGACGACATCGCCGTCACCCTGCTCCCGCGCCTGGGCAACCGCCACGGACTGGTGGCCGGCGCTACCGGCACCGGCAAGACGGTGACCTTGATGACGCTGGCCGAGGGTTTCTCGCGGTTGGGCGTGCCGGTGTTCATGGCCGATGTGAAGGGCGATGTGGCCGGCCTTGCGGTTGCCGGCGAAGGCGGCGAGAAGCTGGCCCAGCGCGCCGCCGAGATCGGCGTCGACGGCTTTGCCCCGGCTGCCAGCCCGGTGGTGTTCTGGGACCTGTACGGCAAGCTCGGCCACCCGGTCCGCACCACCGTCAGCGAGATGGGCCCTACCCTGCTCGCCCGCATCCTCGAACTCAACGACACCCAGTCCGGCGTGCTCGACATCGTGTTCAAGCTGGCCGACGACCGCGGTCTGCTGTTGCTGGACCTGGATGACCTGCGCGCCCTGCTCGGCCTGGTTGCCGAGGAGCGCAAGGACATCTCCACCGAATATGGCCTGGTCAGCGCGCAGTCGGTGGCAGCGATCCAGCGTTCGCTGCTGCGCCTGTCACAGGACGGCGGAGAAGCCTTCTTCGGCGAGCCGGCGCTGGAACTGGCCGACATCATGCGGGTCAACCATGACGGCCGTGGCGTAGTCGGCATCCTTGCCGCCGCGCAGCTGATCCTCAAGCCGCGCCTGTATTCGACCTTCCTGCTGTGGCTGCTGTCCGAGCTGTTCGAACAGCTGCCGGAAGTAGGCGATCTGGAGAAACCAAAGCTGGTCTTCATCTTCGACGAGGCCCACCTGTTGTTCGACGATGCCCCGCCAGCACTGGTGCAGCGCATCGAGCAGGTGGTGCGATTGATCCGTTCCAAGGGCGTTGGCGTCTACTTCTGCTCGCAGTTCCCGGATGACGTGCCCGGCAACATCCTCGGCCAGCTCGGCAACCGCGTGCAGCATGCGCTGCGCGCCTTCACCCCGCGTGACCAGAAGGCAGTCAAGACCGCAGCTGAGACCTTCGTGCAGAACCCCAAGCTCGACGTGGTTGCAACCCTGTCGCAGCTGGGCACCGGCGAAGCACTGGTCTCCACGCTGCAGGACAAGGGCATTCCCTCGCCGGTGCAGAAAACCCTGATCGCGCCGCCACGTTGCCGGATGGGTTCGATCACCGACGCCGAACGCGCGCAGGTGCGCGCCGGCAGCCCGATCGGCACCCGCTACGACACCGCCGTCAATCGCGAATCAGCAGCGGAGCTGTTGGCACAGCGCGCGGAGAAAGCGACCGCACAGGCGCAGGCCCCGGCCGCACGCACCCGCCAGCAGGATGAGGAACAGGAAGGCGGCTTCGGCCAGAGCATCAAGGACGCGATCTTCGGCACCAAGCGTCGCCAGGGCATGATCGAGACCATGGCCAAGCAGACCACCCGCACCGTCGGCACCAAGCTCGGCAATCAGATCGTGCGCGGCATCCTCGGCAGCATCTTCGGCGGCAAGCGTTGAGCAGGCACGGTACTGTCCACGTCGGACTGGCCAGCAGTGTGCTGTTGACCGCCCTGCTGGCCGGCTGCAATGCATCGCAGCCGGCGGCAACCGCCCAGTCGGCAGTCGCAGCACCGACGCAAGCTGTGCCGCCAGATGCTGCCAGTGGCAACGATGCTGCGCCCAACGCACCCGCACCGACCTACGTCGCGGTCGACCCGGAAGCACTGCCCGGGACCTTCATCGTCGGTGGCGTGGAAACACGCACGCTCGAGCTCGGTCCCGACGGCCGCTACGCATTGAAAGGCGGTGTGGTCTGGGACCTCGTAGAGAGCAAATGGTCGCTGGAACACGGCGGCACACACCTGCGCCTGCACCACGACCACCAACAGACCGAAGACCTGTTGTTCGGCCTTGAATCCGCAGATGTCCTGGTACTGCTCAATGCCGACGGCAGCCCAACCAACTTCCGCAGCACCCTGGACAGAGTGAAGAAGTGAGCCGCTGGCGCCCTCCTGCAGAGAAAAGCACCGCCCTGATCACCGCTCAGGGCCATGCCCGGCTGAAAGCCGAACTGGACGAACTGTGGCGGCAACGACGGCCGGAAGTGGTCAAGGCGTTGGCCGCCGCCGCCGCCGAAGGCGACCGCTCGGAGAACGCCGAGTACACCTACCGCAAGAAGCAGCTGGGCGAGATCGACCGCCGCGTGCGCTACCTCAGCAAACGGCTGGAAGCCCTGCGCGTGGTCGACACCACGCCCAGCGATCCGGAGGCCGTGTTCTTCGGCGCGACGGTGGAACTGGAGAACGTGGATTCCGGGCAGACTGTGACCTACCGGATCGTTGGCCCCGATGAAACCGATGCGCCGGCTGGTTGGATCAGCATCGACTCGCCTTTGGCACGGGCGCTGTTGAAGAAGCGCATCGACGATGAGTTCGCGGTTGAACTGCCCAGCGGAATGACCCGCTTCGCGATCATCGACGTCAGCTACGGCGAAGGCTGAGCGGCGGCGGATAGCTTCGGCCCGCGCGTAGCGGGCGGAAGTAATCGGCCTGCTGGTAGAAGGCCTGGTCCTGATGCGGGTACCAGCCGGGAATACCCGCCAGCGGCAGTGGCCGCAGCTCGGCAGGATCCGAAAGCAAGCTCCCCTCCGCGATTGCAGCTGCGACTTCCGTAACACTGGCTGTGTCATCTTCAGCAACGACGACCACACATTTGCCAACCAGCAAGCGTTCAATCAACAAGGCCTGCTCCATCAGCGCGTGGCCGATGACCGCAGACACCGCGATATCACCATCGCGCCAACCGGCCGGATTGAACAGCGCCGACCAATCGTGCTGGTCCCACGCGATCAACACGCCTGCATCGCGCACACGCACGATAAGCCCGGTCTCATCAAACTGGGTCAGCGCGGCCTGCGCGCGATTGCGCTGGCTCGCCCCCATCACCGCGATATGCTGGCATTGCTGCGCATTGAGCGCGCGCTTGATGCCGGGCTGACGCGCCCAGATCATCGCGTTGAACAGGTCGTGCCAGTTCTGCGCGCGGGTGGCGATGCCACCCTGTGCGATGCGCTGTTCGTAGTGCAGGCCGTCGCCGAGCAGGACATCGTCCTGAGCAACGAATTGCTTTCCCTGCACTGGCAACTGCGCGTTGAGTACATCGATACCCGGCCAACCGGGAGCACGCAGCAACGTGGCAAAATCGCTGAAATCCGCGAACAGCGGATGGTCAAAAACGCACAGATCAACCTGTCCGCGCAACGGCGCTACAAACCGACGCCGGCCAGTGCCGGCATCGTCTGCGGCAGGTGCTGCGGTCACAGCACCTTGATATCGAACGGCGCAGCCTTGGTTTCGATCAGGGCGTCGCCGAACAGATCATGCTCATCGCTGTCGGTGATCTCGACGTTGACGAAGTCGCCGACGCGCAGCTTGGCCTCAACAGCATTCTGGATATGTACCAGACCATCGATCTCCGGCGCATCGGCCTTGGAGCGCGCCACGGCGATGCCGTCTTCGATGCCATCGACCAGGCACTGCTGCACGCTGCCGACCTTGGCTTCGAGCTTGGCAGCGGAAATGGCCGCCTGCTTTTCCATGAAACGGGCCAGACGCTCCTGCTTCACTTCTTCCGGCACCGGATCCGGCAACTCGTTTGCCGTTGCACCTTCCACCGGCGAATAGGCAAAGGCGCCGACGCGGTCGAGCTGAGCGGTATCGAGGAAGTCCAGCAGCTGCTCGAACTCGGCATCGGTTTCGCCCGGGAAGCCGACAATGAAGGTCGAACGCACGGTGATGTCCGGCGCGATCTCGCGCCAGCGCAGCACGCGCTCCAGGGTCTTGTCGACTGCACCTGGACGCTTCATCAGCTTGAGGATGCGCGGGCTGGCGTGCTGGAACGGGATGTCCAGGTACGGCAGGATCTTGCCCTCGGCCATCAACGGCACCACGTCGTCGACGTGCGGGTACGGATAGACATAGTGCAGGCGGGTCCAGGCATCGAGCTCGGACAGGCCTTCGCACAGCGCCTTCATCCGCGTGGCGTATTCCTTGCCGCGCCAGGTACCCGGCGCGTACTTGCGATCAACGCCATAAGCCGAGGTGTCCTGCGACACCACCAACAACTCGCGCACGCCGCCCTTGACCAGGCGCTCGGCCTCACGCAGCACCTCATCGACCGGGCGCGACACCAGGTCGCCACGCATCGAGGGAATGATGCAGAAGCTGCAACGGTGGTTGCAGCCTTCGGAAATCTTCAGATAGGCGTAGTGGCGTGGGGTCAGCTTGATGCCGTAATCCGGCACCAGATCCACGAACGGATCGTGCTTGGGCGGCAGTGCGGCATGCACCGCTTCCATCACCGTGGTGTAGTCCTGCGGACCAGACACCGACAGCACGTCCGGGTAATGCTCGCGGATCATGTCGCCCTTCTTGCCAAGGCAGCCGGTGACGATGACCTTGCCGTTCTCGTTCATCGCCTCGCCGATCGCATCCAGCGATTCAGCCACGGCCGAGTCGATGAAGCCGCAGGTGTTGACCACCACCACATCGGCCGAGTCATAGGACGGCACGATGCTATAGCCCTCCACCCGCAACTGGGTGAGGATGCGCTCGGAATCGACTAGGGCCTTCGGGCAGCCAAGGCTGACGAAGCCGACTTTGGGGTTCAGCTGGGACATGATCTGGAAATCCTGGGGCCGGGCCGGAATGGCAGCGGGGCCGGAAAGCCGGGCAGTATACCGGGCCACGGCCGCGACGCCCTGCGGCTGGCTTAATACGTGGGAGAGCTGATAATCAGTCTCATTGCGACAGTGCCGAACTGTCGCGGCAATGCCTTGCTTAAGCCCCTCTCCCGCTTGCGGGAGAGGGGTTGGGGTGAGGGGAAGCTTCTAGCAAGCAGACCCGTCGCTTTAACAGCTCCCCTCATCCGCCCCTTCGGGGCACCTTCTCCCGCTGGCGGGAGAAGGAACACCGCCTTTCGCCCCATCAATCCGGAGCCTCCCCCATGCCCAACTGGATCACCCTGCCCACCCCACTTGGCCCCGTCCGCGCCTGGCAGGCCCTGCCCTTGGGCACCCCGCGCGCCGGCCTGGTGGTGATACAGGAAATCTTCGGCGCCAACGCGCACATCCGCCATGTGGCCGAACAGTACGCCGCCGAGGGCTATGCGGTGCTGGCGCCGTCCTTCTTCGACCTGATCGAACCGGACCTGCAGCTGGACTATGACGCGGCTGGCGTCAGCCGCGGCAAGGCACTGGTCGACGAATTGGGCGTGGACCGCGCCGTCACTGTGGTCGAAGCCGCCGCAGCTGCGTTGGCGCCGTACGGCAAGGTCGGCACGGTTGGCTATTGCTGGGGCGGCAGCATCGCCCTGTTGGCCGCGCAACGGCTGGGCCTGCCCTCGTCCAGTTACTACGGCGCGCGCAATGTGCCGTTCCTGGATACAGCGTTCAAAGCCCCGGCCATCTTCCACTTTGGCGACCAGGACGCCTCGATCCCGGCAGCAGCCGTTGCAGCGCATCGTGAAAAGCAACCCGACTTGCCTGTATATGTCTATCCAGCCGACCACGCCTTCAACCGCGAGGTCGGTATGCACTACCACCCAGCCAGCGCCGACCTGGCGCGCGAACGCACCTTGGCCTTCTTCAGCGAGAACCTGCGATGACCGAAGCTGTGACGTCCGATTTCGCCCTTGATACCCGCCTTGCCGCCGACAGCGTATTGATTGCTGATGGCCCCCTGTCGCAGATCCGCCTGATGAACGACGATCGCTTTCCGTGGGTCGTGCTGGTGCCACGCGTACCTGATGCCAGCGAATGGATCGATCTGGACGGTGCCCAGCAGCGCCTGCTGCTGGCCGAGATCAACCAGATCTCCCAGCACCTGAAGCACAAGCCCAATGTCAGCAAGATCAATATCGGCGCGCTGGGCAACATCGTGCGCCAGCTGCATGTGCACCTGATCGGCCGCAACGAGAACGATGCCGCCTGGCCCGGCCCGGTCTGGGGCAGCGGCAAGGCGCAGCGTTTCGATCCGGAAGTGCTGGCCGAACGTGTCGAAATCTGGCGCCAGCGGCTACGATAAGCACCTTCCTCTTTACGGACTCCGCAAGCCGATGCGCTCCAATCTGATCGCCGCCCTGATCCTGATCATCGTTGGCCTGTTCTTCCTGGCCAAGAACCTTGGCTGGATCAACGGCAACATCGGCAGCATGCTCGCCACCTGGTGGCCAGCCATCCTGGTCGCCGTTGGCATCGGCATGTTGTTCGGGCGTGGCAAGTAAGCCACTCCAACGGATCCTGCATACAGAAAAAGGCGCCGAAAGGCGCCTTTTTCATTCCAGCCCAGACCGCACTCAGGTGCGCGGCAGGGTAACCCCGGTCTGGCCCTGGTACTTGCCACCGCGATCCTTGTACGAGGTTTCGCAGATATCGTCCTTGTCGGCCTGGAAGAACAGCATCTGCGCCACGCCTTCGTTGGCGTAGATGCGGGCCGGCAGCGGCGTGGTGTTGGAGAACTCCAGCGTCACATGACCTTCCCACTCCGGTTCCAGCGGGGTGACGTTGACGATGATGCCGCAGCGCGCATAGGTGCTCTTGCCCAGACACACCACCAGGGTGTCACGCGGAATGCGGAAGAACTCCACCGTGCGTGCCAGCGCGAACGAGTTCGGCGGGATGATGCATTCATCGGCCTCGATATCGACGAAGCTCTTCGGGTCGAAGTGCTTGGGGTCGACGATGGTCGAGTTGATGTTGGTGAACACCTTGAACTCACGCGAGCAACGCACGTCGTAGCCATAGCTCGATGTGCCGTAACTGACGATGCGCTGGCCATCCACCTGCTTGACCTGGCCGGCTTCGTACGGCGCGATCATGCCCTGCTGTTCGGACATTTGGCGGATCCAACGGTCGCTCTTGATGCTCATTCAATGATCCTGTTCACGTTGTGCCGCAGCATGCCTGCGGCCGGGGGTGGTCGATTCTAGCCTAGAGCCGGCAATGGGCCGGCAATCAATTGCCCTGCTACCGGTTCCACTCACGCTATCTATATATGGAGAAGGCCCGCAGAGCGGGCCTTTCCTGCTACCCGCCGGGCAGCCGCCTCAGATCAGCGAGGACAGGATCGGGATGCTGGCGCGTGGGCGCTTGGCCAATTCTTCCATCATCCGCTGCGCCGCCGCCACATAGGCCTTCGCCGCGCCCGACTCCGGCTGCGCGACCACGATAGGCGCACCCACATCGCCCTGCTCACGGATACCGATGTCCAGCGGCAGCGAACCCAGCAACGGCACCCCGTACTGCTCGGCCATGCGCTGACCGCCACCCTCGCCGAACAGATGCTCGACGTGACCACAGCTGCTGCAGGTATGCACGGCCATGTTTTCGACGATACCCAGCACCGGCACCTCGACCTTCTCAAACATGTTCAATGCCTTGCGCGCATCCAGCGTCGCGATGTCCTGCGGCGTGGTGACGATGACCGCTCCGGCCACCGGAATCTTCTGCGACAGGGTCAGCTGGATGTCGCCGGTGCCAGGCGGCAGATCGATCAGCAGGACATCCAGGTCCCCCCACAGCGTGTCGTTGAACAGCTGGGTCAGCGCGGAGGTGGCCATCGGCCCACGCCAGATCATCGGGGAGTCCGGCTCGATCAGAAAACCGATCGACATCGCCTCGACCCCGAACGCCCGCAGCGGCTCGATGGACTTGTTGTCAGGGCTCTCCGGCCGCCCACTCAGGCCAAGCATCGCCGGCACGCTGGGACCATAGATATCAGCGTCCAGCACGCCAACCTTGGCACCCAGCGCCTTCAGCGCCAATGCCAGGTTCACCGCAGTCGTGGACTTGCCCACTCCGCCTTTGCCCGAGCCAACCGCAATGACGTTGCGGATACGTGAATGGGGGGAAAGCCCCTTCTGCACTTTGTGGGCACCGCCCAGCGAAATCGACCGACTCACTTGCAACCTCTGCTTTTTCTCAGACGCGAACTATAACGCGAGGTGCCGAATGCACCCCAAGCATTCGCTCTCAACAGAAATGTTGGCGCGCGATACACGCATGTTGGCAACTGGATGTACTCGCGATGATGAACACCGGCTTTGCCATTGAATACGCTCGTGAAGCGGCGGTTGATGGTGATCGAGCGCCTGGCGCGCCGCCCCCTTTTTCCCTCTCGTAGCCAGCGAAGCGAGAGGGGCGATGCCTAAACCCGGGACCTTATGGCCCTCGGTCCCGACCCATACGTTCGATCTGCTTCGTGGTATTGGCCTTTACAGCGGCAACGCGCCCCAATGCTCAGGCCCAAAACACTTGCGCAGTGACGCTACCACGGCATCAAGACCACCTGACTCGCCACCACGCGCCTCCATAAATCTCCGCAGGATTCACCGTAGCCGACTACTCATACAACATATCGATGTCGAAGGCCTCGAACCAATGTTCGCGATGAAGGTTCGGTGCAGCCCAACAGCGGCTGCATCCGCAACCTCGCTGCCTGCGCAAATTTCTCAACCGTACAGGCGCGCATGGACTGCCTTGAACTGGCTCGAATGATGGATCCACCTTGCCCTCGCAAAATGTGAACAAAAAATAAATAACAGAAATTCGGCCATATTTTGCGAATAACTACGAAAACATTTGCCGATTGCCAAGTTTCAAGCTCAAAAAAAGGCCCCCGTGACTGGAGCGTGAACGATTGACGCCAAAGGTTAACCATGTGTTAATCAGAACACATCGGCACTGTAACGGTTGCAACTGTAACAAATACGCAATTCCAAGGCCGCCTGACCACACCGCCGATAAAAGGGGGGCAGGTTTTG
Organism: Stenotrophomonas sp. STEN023; assembly: GCF_056760135.1. Classification (NCBI taxonomy): domain Bacteria; kingdom Pseudomonadati; phylum Pseudomonadota; class Gammaproteobacteria; order Lysobacterales; family Lysobacteraceae; genus Stenotrophomonas; species Stenotrophomonas sp. STEN023. The sequence continues at coordinate 34,759 of NZ_JBRREF010000036.1, forward strand.
GATTCTTCTCCTAGGGGATACAAATGACATATCGGAACTCGCTCAGCCGCAATCCGCTGAGCTATGCATTGGCCTCCGCGCTGGCGCTCGCCGCTTCCGCACCGGCTTTTGCGCAGGAAGCAGCTGAACAAGCACCCACCGCAGGCCATCGCGCCACGACGGAGTTAGACAAAGTGACGGTGACCGGCTCGCGTATCAAACGCGCCGAAGTGGAAGGCCCGGCGCCGGTCACCATCGTTACATCCCAAGACATCGAGAAGCAGGGCTTCAGCACCGTATACGACGCCCTCAATACCTTGAGCCAATTCACCGGCTCGGTTCAGAACGAACTCAACGCAAATGGATTCACTCCGAACGGCAGCTTCCTGAACCTGCGCGGCCTTGGCCCCGGCTACCAGCTCGTACTGATCAACGGTCGTCGTGCTGCTGACTACCCGCTGCCCTACAACGGTCAGTCCAATGCGGTGAACCTTGCCAATATCCCGGCATCCGCAATCGACCGCATTGAAGTGCTTTCGGGTAGCGCATCGGCAATTTACGGTTCCGACGCAGTCGCTGGCGTGGTCAACGTCATCATGAAGACCAATTTCGATGGCGACCTGCTCAGCGTCCGCGCAGGCACCACCACCCGCGGCGGCGGTGACACCGGCCGCTTCCAGTGGACCGGTGGCAAAACCACCGAGCGTGCCAGCTTGACATACGCTTTTGAGTTCCTGGGTCGCGAAGCGATTTATGCTCGCCAGCGTGATTTCATGGATTCCACCCGTGACGATCCTTCACTGACTGATCCGGCGGATGCGACCGCCTACCCAGGTATCCGTTATACCGTCTGGGTCGATGGCAACGGCAACCCCACCGCCAATCCCAGTGCTCCGGGCCGCAAGCTTGGCTGGTTGATGGCGGACAATCTGAATGCGACCTGCGATCGCTTCAGCGAATTTGATCCAGTCGCCGTCAACGGCCAAGCCTACTGCGGTTATTTCGGATATCCGGCTGGCCAGTCGATCCGCAACTCCGACAAGACCTATAACGCCTATCTGTATGGTACCTATGAGGTAAATGACTCGGTCCAGGCATGGGCACAGCTGTCCTACAGCAACAGCCAAGCCACGGTTGCGTCCTCTTCGCGCTTCTTCAGCAGCGCGTCGGTACTGGGGGCGAACAACTTCTACGACCCCAACGTAGGGGCCGTGGTAGGCAACGTCTATCGATTCATCACGCCGAGCGAAATCGGCAACGGCGGCGGCCAACCCAGCAAGTACAAGGAACAATCCCTCGACGTCGCAGCGGGTCTTCGCGGTTCCATCTTCGACGGGCGCTTTGACTGGGATGCCACGATCTCCCACTCCCGCTACCAGGCTGATGAAGAATACAACTGGCTGGTGCAGTCCAAGGTCCGCGACCTGTTCTTCGGTCAGCGTCTCGGCACTCATGCAGGTACCGGCTACGGCATCTATGCGATGAACATGGACCGCCTGCTGAACCCCCTGACCTCGAGCGATGTCGCGGCAATCAGCTCCTCGTATAAGAACAGGTCTTCGTCGCAGGTCACTCAAGGTTCGGCGGTGCTGAGCGGTGACTTGTTCGAGATGCCAGCCGGCAGCCTCTCGATGGCTGCGGTGCTCGAAGCGGCGGGCCAGAAGTACGACGTCAACCCCGACGCGCGCGCGCGCCTGGATTACACGGGTAACGACGCACCGATGGGTCTGACCTCGACTGGCGGCTCGGGTAACCGCGACCGCTACTCCGCTGGCATCGAGTTCAGCATTCCCTTGCTCTCTTCGCTGAAGGCAAATCTGGCTGGTCGTTACGACAAGTTCGATGATGCCAGCGACATCAACGGTGCCTTCACCTGGTCTTCGGGCCTGGAGTGGCGTCCGATCCAAAGCCTGTTGCTGCGCGGTTCCTATGCAACCAGCTTCAAGGCGCCGGACATGCACTACATCTACGCAGGTGAATCTGGCTTCTACACCTATGCTTTTGATGAGTACGCGTGCCGTGCAGCAGGCCTGAACCCAACCAGCACCGCCGACTGTGGTGGCTCTACATACCACCCCCAGGTCTTCGGCACCCGCAAGGGCGATCCGCGCCTGAAAGCAGAAGAAGGCAAATCTTTCACTGCTGGCGTGGTTTGGGATGTCATGGACGACCTGTCGCTGACGGTTGACTACTACAACATCGAGCTCGACGGCGCTATCAGTGACTTGACTGGGCGGCTCTATCGTGACGAGGCTGACTGTCGTCTGGGTACCACCCGCGATGGCGCGCCAGTTGACGGCACGTCCGAACGCTGTGTCGAAGTGCTCAACCGCGTGATGCGTGACAGCAACGGTGACATCGTCGAGATCGCGACCTACCCGCAGAATCAGGCCAAGACCAAGACTTCGGGCATCGACGCCTCTGGCGATTACACGTTCACCACCGACCGCATGGGCAAGTTCGGCGCCAAGCTTGCCTGGACCCACGTGCTGAAGTACGACATAACGCGCTTCGCCGGCGAGCAAGTTGAGAACCAGCGCGACAACAAGCAGTTCTTCAACTTCCGTAGCCGCGTAAACTGGGAACTCAACTGGGAGCGCGATGACTGGGCTGCCAGCGTCTATGGCTACCGCTGGGGCTCTCTGCCGAACTGGGCCGAGACCGGCCGTATCGGAGCGCATACCATCTGGAACACCAACGTCCGCAAGAAGATCACCAACAACGCAACCCTTGGCTTCTACGTCAACAACGTGTTTGACAAGATCCATCCGCGCGACGATACGTACAACCAGTATCCGTACTTCTTCTACGCCTACAGCCCGGTTGGCCGTGAGGTGTTTGTCCAGTTCGATTACAAGTTCAACTGATAAGCACTGCAGCATCGGAAAGCCCGGCCTCGGCCGGGCTTTCCTTTGCCAACACTTAGACACAAGCACCTCAACTGGAGAACGCCCTTGAAACGCATTCTGCCCTTGCTGGCAATCGCCATGTCCGGCACTGTTTTTGCCGTCCAGGCAGCTCCTCTGCCGCAAATCAAGGATTTTGTTGGGCATGCCACGTATGGCACCGTCAAGATTTCCCCCACCGGCGAATACCTAGCGATCACGGTCGACAAGGGTGACCAGGACGTATTAACTGTCCTGCGCACCAGCGACCTGCAGATCATCAAAGTCAACCAACTGCCTGATAATAAGAGTATCGGCGCGTTTTATTGGACCAGCCCCAATCGCCTGATGTTTACTGCCGTGAAGAAGATGGGTGGCTACGCCCAACCCAGCTCCACCGGCGAGTGGTATGCGGTCAATGCTGACGGTAGCCAGCCTCGTCCCTTGATCCACTACGGTGCCCAAGACACCACCCAGCGCGGCAAGACAGTTGGCAATCAAGGTTTTTCCCTGCTTGACACCCTTAAGGACGACGATCAGAACGTGATCATGCAGTCGGTCTCGTATCGATCAGCAGAAGGCGGCAATACCGAAGTGGTAAAGATGGATACCTTGACCGGTCGTCGCACCTCACTCGGCCGCGCACCAAAGGAGAACTGCAGCATCGCACTCGATTCGGAAAAAATGCCACGCTTCGCAGTCTGCTCATCAAGCAAAAATGAGGAAGGTGAGTACGAGGAGCGCAGCGAACTTTATCGCCGTGATGGTGGCAACTGGACATTGCTCAACTCGTCCAAGTCCGCTGGCAAGCACATTGATGTCCTTCGCACCACCCATGAAGGCACCGTTTATGCCAGCGAAGACGATGACAGGGCACCTGCAGCCATCGGCACTTTGGATACGACTACAGGCACCTTCAACAAGTTGTTTCAAGATCCGGTAGCCGAAGTTTCGGACATGATCTGGTCCACTGATGACAACACCTTGATTGGCGTTGTCACCGAGGCAGGCGCTCCCGCAGTCAAGTTGCTCAACGAAGATCATCCCGATGCGGAGATCTATGGATCGCTGGCTTCGGCTTTCGAAGGCCAGATGGTTGATTTCTCCAGCTACACCCAAGATGGCAAGAAGATCATCGTCAGCGTCTACAGCGACAACAATCCGGGCGAACTCTATCTATATGATCGTGATACGGGCAAAGCACGCTTCCTCATGTCGCGTCGACCGCAGCTCAAGAAGGACGAGATGGCTTCCATCCGCACCTTCAACATCACCACCAAGGACGGGAAGCGAGTCTACGGTTACCTGACCATTCCGCATGGTTCTGATGGCAGAAACCTGCCCCTGATCGTGAATCCGCATGGCGGTCCCATCGGCCCACGTGACAATTGGGGGTTCAACCCCGAGGCACAGTTGTTTGCCAGCCGTGGCTATGCGACTTTGCAGGTCAACTTCCGTGGTTCAGGTGGCTATGGCAAAGCCTTCCAGGACGCAGGACACCGCCAGTGGGATCAGGGCATCCAGAACGACATTCTGGAAGCGACCCACTGGGCCATCGAAAACGGCTATGTCAATCGCGATCGCATCTGCATCTATGGTGGCAGTTTCGGCGGCTATTCCTCGCTGATGGCACCGATCCGTGAACCCGGCCTGTTTCAATGCGCCTTCGGTTACGTCGGTGTCTATGACGTGGACATGCTGTTCAAGAAAGGCGATATCCCACAGCGCGACTCGGGCTTGCGCTATCTGCGCCGCACCCATGGCACAGATCGCGCTGACTGGAACCGCACCTCGCCCGCACTGCGTGCTGCCGAAGTCAAAATCCCGGTTTATCTCGCTGCAGGTGCACGCGATGAACGCGCAGTTCCCGAGCAGACCGAGCTGATGAACAAGGCGCTGATCGCTGCAGGCAACAAACCAGAAGGAATGATCATTCAGTCAGGTGAGATGCACGGCTTTTACGGTGAAGACGCGCGGGTGAACCTCTATACCGAAATGCTGAACTTCTTCCAGCGCCATATTGGTGACGGCAAGGTCAACGTCGGCAACGCATCGCCGGTATCCACCAATAAATAGTCCGTCACATTGGCGCGGTTGCTGCGTCCAGGTAAGACCACAATGGAGGCACCAGTGCCTCCATTGTTTTGGCCAATGACTTTTGGCCTTTCCGCACCTGCGCCACTTTCATCGACCATGTAATACCGACATGGATTGCACGAGGACCTCGCATGATCTGCAAGAATTCCATCGCCTTCAGCATCCTGCTATTGGCGTTTACTGGAGTTGCGACCGCCCAAGCAGGTACCGCTCCGGCTGATCCGACCGAAGACCAGCTGATGATTACAGCTGGCTTTCTCAATGGACATCCTGACCTACGCTTCCGCTTGCTGGGACTTGAAAAGCACAAGGCTGGCGACCGGGAAAAAGCATTCCGTCACTTCCAATTTGCCTCTTTCTATGGAGACAAGCCATCGCAGGGAATGGTGGCTGAGATGCTTTGGACGGGAGTGGGTACACCCCAAAATCGCCCACTGGCTTATGCATGGATGGATCTCGCAGCCGAACGAGGGTATGAGGGTTTTGTGGGGCTGCGTGAGCGTTATTGGAACGAGCTCTCAGAGAGCGAACGCACCCAGGCAGTAAGCCTTGGTCAGGATGTCTACGCCCGCTATGCCGACGCGGCCGCATTGCCGCGCATGGCAACCAAACTGCGGCGCGAACGGCGTGCATTGACCGGTAGTCGCACCGGTTTTGCCGGCAACCTCAAGATCATCGTCCCGACCGCCAGTGGCACCACCCAGATCGACGGGTCAAAGTTCTATGACGATCGCTACTGGGACCCGGACAAATACCAAGCCTGGCAGGACTCGGTATGGATGAAGCCTCGTATAGGCACAGTCAATGTCGGCTCTGCCCAGCAGTTGCCGCAAGACTCCAACCCGAACCGCATACCTGTAGCAGCCCCCTTACTGGATCTCCCGGAACCGGATGCCGGCGACGAAATGCCACGGGTTGATGGCGTAAGCGATAAACCCTGACCAACTTGGACCTCGGTTGCACTCAGCGACCGAGGTCGCCATCGATCACCCTTGCTGCATTGTGCCCAGGCGCTCCAGTAACCCCACCACCCGGATGCGTCCCCGAGCCACATAGATAGAGTCCCGGCAACGCCCCCCTGTATCCCGCCTGGCCCAGCATCGGCCGCGCATTGAACAGCTGGTTCAAGCTCAGCGCGCCATGGAAGATATCGCCGCCGATCAAGCCGAAGGTCCGCTCAAGATCCAGCGGGCTCATGATCTGCCTGCCGAGCACCGATGCCGCGAAACCCGGAGCATGCTTGTCGACGGTGGCGATCATCAGATCCGCCACTTCTTCGCGGTGATCGTCCCAGCTGCGACCACCTGGCAGCTGCGGTGCCACATGCTGGCAGAACAGGCTGGCCACATGCTGCCCCGCTGGTGCCAGTGAATCGTCCAAGGTGCTCGGAACCAGCATCTCGACGATGGGCTCGCGTGACCAGCCGTACTGGCGTGCATCCAGATAGGCGCGATCCATGTACTCAAGACTGGGCGCGATGATGATGCCAGCGGTCAGGTGGTCGCCCTGTCCTGGCAATACACTGAACTCAGGCAGTTTCGACAAGGCCACATTCATGCGGAAGGTGCCGGAGCCGCAGCGCCAGTTGGCCATGCGTTCCAGCGTGGCTGGCGGCACATCCGCAGGATCGAACAGCCGCTCGTACAGCAGCTTCGGATTGACGTTGGCAACGATGGCCGCGCCGCGCAGCACTTCGCCACCGGCCAGTACAACACCTGTTGCACGCCCCTGCTCTACCAACACCTTCTCCACGGCGGCATCGGTGCGGATTTCAACACCGGCTTCCATCGCCGAACGCGCCATCGCCTGGGTGATGGCACCCATGCCGCCGATGGCATGCCCCCAGGCACCTTTGACGCCATTGCTCTCGCCAAACACATGGTGCAACAACACGTAGGCGGTACCGGGGGCGTAGGGGCTTGCGTAGTTGCCAACGATGCCATCGAAGCCGAACAAAGCTTTGATCGGTGCGCTTTCGAACCAACGCTCCAGGTACTCGGCCGCAGAGATGGTGAACAGATCCATCAACTCCTGCTGCAAGCCCGGATCCAGCCGCTGCAGCTGCCTGCCAAGCTGCCCCGCTTTCCACAGCTCCGGCACCGCACGCAACCAACTGGCACCACTGATATTGGGCGGTGCCTGCAGCGCCTGCGCACGCAGCACATCGGCAAAGATCTCCAAGCGCTGCTCGTACTCGGGCAAGCGTGCCGCATCGCGGGCGGAGAAGCGCGCAACCTGTTCGGCAGTGCGCCCGCCCCCTGCCAACAGATACTCGCCATTGCCCAAGGGCAGGAAGTTATTGAGCTTGCGCGGGACCACCCGTAGGCCGTGCCGCTCCAGCTCCAGCTCGGCAATCACCTTGGGCTGCAGCAAGGACACCGTATAAGCAGCTACCGAGTTGCGGAACCCGGGGTGGAACTCCTCGGTGACCGCAGCGCCGCCCACCACTGAACGTCGCTCCAGCACCAACACGCGTTTGCCGGCCTTGGCCAGGTACGCCGCACATACGAGTCCGTTATGGCCGCCGCCAATCAGGATCGCGTCCCACTGCCTGCTCGATGTCTTGGTCATTCCCGCTGTATAGCATCGGCCAGCCATCGCCGCCCATAGGAATACGCTGGCCACCACCCATTACCTTCTACACCCCTGCGCGATCAGTTTCAGGCGTATCTTCCTGCTTCGGCCCCGGACTCCGCGGCCTCACTCATGCTCTGAAATCGGCCCGGAGGCCTTTCCCGTGATCGTTCGCAAACCCCAGATTCTCCTGCTGTCGCTGGCCGTCGCCGCCGTGCTGACCGGCTGCCCCAAGCAGGAAGAGCAGTCCCCGCCGGCCGCTACCGCCGCCGCCCCGGCCGCCAATGAGCTGAAGCTGGACGAGTCCAAGCTGCCGGCCTACAACGCCTTCACCGCTGCCGACCTCGACGCCAGCAAGGACGCATGTACCGACTTCAACGGCTACGTGAACGAGAAGTGGCTCAACGCCAATGAGATTCCGGCTGATCGCACCAGCTGGGGCGCCTTCACCATCCTCGACGAGCGCTCGGTTGCCGTGCAGCACCAGTTGGCCGAGCAGGCGGCTGCAATGAAGGACGCCACCGGCATCGAAAAGATCGTTGGTGACTTCTGGGCCGCCGGCATGGACGAAGCCAAGATCAATTCGCTGGGTATCACCCCGCTGAAGGCCGATCTGGCTGCGATTGATGGCCTGCAGAACACCGCCGCACTGGCTGACTACCTGCGCACCACCGCCGCCAAGGGCGAGAACTTCCTGTTCGGCTTCGGTCCCGAAGCGGACTTCAAGAATTCGTCCATGAACATGGCCTACGCCAGCCAGGGCGGGCTGGGCCTGCCGGACACCACGTACTACACCGATGCCAGCAAGGCCGACAAGCTCAACGCCTACAAGGCCCATGTGGCCAAGGTGCTGGAGCTGAGCGGCGTGGCCGCCGCCGACGCCGCCAAGCAGGCCGAGGAAGTGATCAAGTTCGAGACCCGTCTTGCCAAGGCGTCCAAGTCCAGCGTTGAGCTGTCGCGTGACGTCTCGCTGTACTACAACCCGGTCAGCGTGGCCGACGCCGACAAGCTGACCCCGAACTTCAGCTGGAGCGCGTTCTTCCAGGCACAGGGCATTGCCGCACCGGCGACGTTCTCGCTGGCGATGCCGGCCTTCCACGCGGAAGTGAGCAAGATGCTGGCCGACACCGACCCGGCAGCCTGGCGCGCTTACCTGCGCTTCCACACCGTGGACGGCGCCGCACCGTACCTGAGCAATGAGTTCGTGCAGGAGAACTACGCGTTCTACGGCAAGGAACTGAACGGCCAGAAGGAAATCAAGCCGCGTTGGAAGCAGGTGCTTGGCACGATCGAAAGCGACGCAGGCGATGCCTTCGGCCAGATGTACGTCAAGGTTGCCTTCTCGCCCGAGTCCAAGGCCAAGATGGAAGAGCTGGTCAAGAATCTGGCCGCCGCGCTGAAGGATCGCATCCAAGGCCTGGCCTGGATGAGCGACGAAACCAAGGCCAAGGCCATCGCCAAGTGGGAAACCTTTACCCCGAAGATCGGCTACCCGGACAAGTGGCGTGATTGGAGCGGCCTGAGCACCACCCACGATGACTATCTGGGCAATGTGCGTGCTGCCAATGCCTTCAACTACAAGTGGGCACTGGCCAAGATCGGCCAGCCGGTGGACAAGACCGAGTGGGGCATGACCCCGCAGACCGTCAACGCCTACTACAACCCGCTGCAGAACGAGATCGTGTTCCCGGCCGCCATCCTGCAGCCGCCGTTCTTCGATCCGAACGCCGACGACGCGCTGAACTACGGCGGCATCGGTGCCGTCATCGGCCACGAAATGACCCACGGCTATGACGACCAGGGCAGCCGTTTCGGCCCGACCGGCAACTTCGAGAACTGGTGGACCCCGGCTGACGCCAAGGGCTTTGAAGGCCTGACCGGCAAGCTGGTCAACCAGTTCAACGAGTACAAGGTGGGCGACCAGAGCGTCAACGGCTCGCTGACCCTGGGCGAGAACATCGCCGATCTGGGTGGTCTGGCCACGGCTTACGACGCCCTGCAGAAGGCTTCGGCCGGCAAGGAAGACGCCAAGGTTGACGGCTTCACCCGTGACCAGCGCTTCTTCTTCAACTGGGCAACCGTGTGGCGCACCAAGTACACCGCCGAGAACGCCAAGGTTCGTCTGGCTACCGATCCACACGCCCCGGCGCAGTTCCGTGCCATGGGTGCGCCGTCGAACCTGCCGACCTTCGCTGCTGCGTTCCAGTGCAAGGCCGGTTCACCGATGGTCCGTGCTGGCGACAAGCAGGTAGTGATCTGGTAATCGCTGCCCTGCAGTGAGACCCGAAGAAGGCCCCGGGGGGGGGGGGCGGGGGCCCCCCCCCCCCCCCCAACCCCCCCCGGGTGCTTTTTTGTGGGGGGGGGTCCCCCCCCAACGCCACTGCAGATGATGCGGCTGGCATTGATTGGATTGCGTTGGCTCTTGGCGCTTTGGGTTTGGTCGGCTT
>NZ_JBRREF010000037.1:0-43309 GCF_056760135.1 Stenotrophomonas sp. STEN023
AGCGCTACATCGACACCGGCAGCATGAAGGCCTGAGGCCACACCTGTAGTGGCGCGCCCAGCGCGGCCCGGGGGGGTTCCGCGGCAAACCGCCCCCCCCCCCCCCCCCCCCCCCCCAACCCGGGTGCGGGGCTCGCAGTGCCGAGATTGGCGGGGCACTGCAGAAACAAACGCGCACAAAAAAGGCGGGAATCCCCGCCTTTTTTGTGTCTGGCGAAAACGCCGGTTTACTCAGCGCCCACCGCGCTGCCCTTCAGCGGCTCGGTACCCAGCGGCGAACTGGGATCCACCACCGTCACCGTTTCCACCGAACCATCCGGCCAGACGATCTGGAAGCTGCTGCCCGGCTGCAAGGTGTTGAACGGCATGCCACTCTGCGCGCGGTACACCGCTGCCGCCTGGGTGGCGCCGGCACGGCGCAGGTCTTCGTCGGATTTGACGGTGGTCAGCTTGATCTTGGACAGCGCCCGGTAGCGGTCTTCATAGGTATCGATCAGCACCACGCCGACCGCGCCCGCCGAATAGGCCACAAACAACACGACCCAGACCCAGAACTTTGCCCCATGCAGGAAGCGTTTGTAATTCATCGCACACCTCGGCGCGCATCGCGCAAGCTGTTGACCATCTCGTTCATTTTTTCCATACCCTGGCGCGGTACCGCTGCGTCGTAAACGAAAGACTGAAAATCCTGTTGGGGATCGCGCGAGCAGATCCCGCCATTGGCGCAATACGCCACCATCAATGCACTGCCAGGTCCGCATGCCAGGCCCAGCTGACACGCTGCAACCTGCCAGGCCAATTGGCTGAACTGGCTGCCGGCAACCATGCCCCGGTACGCGTCGTCACCGGCCGCAGCAGTACCCATCGCGCCCGAGATCGCCAGGAAGGCTTCCGGGTCCTGCGAGGACTGCACACGCTCCACCAGCCCGCGGCGGTATTCGGGCGTGTCACTCAGGGGTTCACCCATCGACAGCAGCGCTGCTTCGGCCGCCAGGTTGCCCCCCTTGGCCGATACCATGCGCTGCTGCAGCAGGCGCGTGCGGCCGAGTCCATCGGCGGCGGTGAAGCCTGCACAGCCCTGGCGCACCTTGCCGCGTGCGGTCAGCATCGCCGAGATCACGTCCAGGTCCATACGCTGCAATGCGGCGCTGTCCAGCGCGTAGCCAGATGGGTCCATCGCAAACACGCCGCAATAGTCGTAGATGCGACTGGCCATCCAACCGGCCTCGGCATTGCCCGCGTTGGCAGCTGCCTGCAGCTGGTGAGCGTAGGCGAACAGGTCACTGCCGTTCTCGAAGGCCGCGCGCAGGTCCAGCGGCAAACCTGCCGCAACCGCAGTGGATTGCTCCGGAACCACCGCGACGGCGGCAGCCAGCAGTGGCGCAGCCAACTCAGCTGGGCCGGCATTGCTTGCCGCAGCCACCTCCACTGTATCGCCATGCAGCAGATTGCCGCTGCGAACGCCCAGCGCCGCCATCAGCACTGCCGCAGGCAGCACCAACAGATACCAGGGTTTTCTGGCCAGCAGGGAGAGCATGGGAAGGCGTCAGCCGCTTACACGGTTATAGGTCGGGGATTCTATCAATACCCACGACCGGGCCGGCTGAACCGGCCAGCTGAACGCGCAATTGCTGCCCGCCTCGTCTAGGATGCGTGCCCTGTCCCGCCGTTGCCGTACGCCGCCATGCCCTTCCTTGAATTGACCCTGCGCTGCACCGAAGCCACCCAGCCCCGTTACGAGAACGCCCTCGACGACGTCGGCGCACTGGCGGTGACCATGCTCGACGCCGACGCTGACACCAGCAACGAGCGCGCGATCCTCGAGCCGGGCGTGGGCGAGACCCCGCTATGGAACGAGCTCACGCTGAGCGCGCTGTTCCCCGCCGATACCAATGCGCTGGCCCTGCTGGCTGCGCTGGAGTCCTTCGACCCGGGCCTGGAATGGAGCAACGCCAGCTTCCGCGCCGTGCAGGACGAAGACTGGGAACGCGCCTGGCTGGACCAGTTCCAGCCAATGCAGTTCGGCCAGCGCACCTGGATCGTCCCGTGGAACCATGAGCTGCCGGAAGCCGCGCAGGCCGCCGACGCTGCCATCGTGCGCCTGGACCCGGGCCTGGCCTTCGGCTCCGGCACCCACCCGACCACCGCGTTGTGCCTGCGCTGGCTGGACCAGCTCTCTGCCGAGGGCAAGCTGGCCGGCAACACCGTGCTCGATTTCGGCTGCGGCTCCGGCATCCTCGCCCTGGCTGCGCTGAAGCTGGGCGCCGCGGCGGCCGTGGGCGTGGACAACGACCCGCAGGCGCTGATCGCCACCCACGACAACGGTGAGCGCAACGGCGTGCATATCGCCGCCTACCTGCCGGAAGACGAGCCAGTTGCCACCTACCCGGTGGTGGTCGCCAACATCCTGGCCTCGGCGCTGGACGCCCTGGCCGAACTGCTGGCTGCGCGCGTCGCCGCAGGCGGGCAGATTGCCCTGTCCGGCATCCTGCACGGCCAGGAAGACGAGCTGCTGGAACGCTACGCCACCTGGTTCGACCAGCTTGAAGCCACCCAGGATGGCGACTGGATGCGCATCACCGGCGTGCGCCGTGCTTGAATGGGGCCAGTGCCTCAGCCAGCCCAGCCATGACTGACGAAACCGCGCCGACCCAGCCGTCCCTGGCCACCTTCCTGCAAGGTCCGGCCAAGCCGAGTACGCCCAAGCCAGGCACGCCGGAAAGCGCGCCTGCTGCGTCGACGAGCGATGACACACAGGCGACGCTTGCGCTTGATCTGCCTTTGCCGACGGATCGAGCCGAACTGGTGCAGGCTGACGTCGAGCAGACGGAAGTCACACCGGCCGAAGTCGAGCCTGTCGAGCTGGAGCGTGCTGATGTTGAAACAGCTGTAGCTGAGCGCGTGGTAGCCGAGCACGCTGAACTACCGCAGCCGGAAGCGGCGCAACCCGAGCTGGTCCTGCCGCAAACTGCCGTCATCAGTGGCAACACCGGCATCGAGGACACGGAGCCGGCAGAAGACAGCGCATCACCGGCAGTCATCGCGCCCAGCTTCGCGCGCGCGAACCGCGCGCATGCGGCAGCGCCGGCCGACACGCCACGCTGGCAGTGGGGGCTGGTGCTGGCACTGGCCGTGCTGCTTGGCCTGCAGATCATCCTGGCCGACCGCGCCAAGTTGGCCGCCGATGCCGGCACCCGGCCGCTGGTCAGCGGCCTGTGCAGCGTGCTGCGCTGCTCGTTGCCGCCGTGGCACGAACCCAGCGCCTACAGCATGCTCAGCCGCGACATCCGTCCGGTACCCGGGCAGGCCGGCGCGCTGCAGGTACAGACCAGCTTCCGCAACGATGCGCGCTGGGCGCAGGCTTGGCCAGCGCTGCGCCTGTCGCTGTCCGATGCCGATGGCCGGGTGATCGGCCGCCGTACCCTGCAGCCGGCCGAATACCTCGGCGCTGGCGCCGATCCGTTGGCACGACTGGAGCCCGGGCAGAGCGCGCAGGTGTCATTCCGGCTGCGCGAACCGGCCGCCGCCACGGTCGCCTTCAGCTTCGAATTTCAGTAACCGCCTGACGATGGCGTGGCAGGCCGACGGCCCACGCGCTAGACTCCCATCCCCATGCCGGGCCAACGCGCCCGACTTTGCTGAACCCGGGAACTCTCCTTGAACGCTGCCCCCACCCGTCCTGACACCAGTCGTGGCGCTCCCAAGCCGCCGCTTCGCGAACACGTTGCCCAGTCCGTGCGGCGCTACCTGCGCGATCTGGACGGCTGTGACGCCGACGACGTGTACGAGATCGTGCTGCGCGAGATGGAAATCCCGTTGTTCGTGGAAGTGCTGAACCACTGCGAAGGCAACCAGAGCCGCGCGGCGGCACTGCTGGGCATTCACCGCGCGACCCTGCGCAAGAAGCTGAAGGAATACGGGCTGGCGTAAGCCCCGGACTGCCTGTAGTGCCGAGCCATGCTCGGCAGAAGCGTTACCGGTAATCCCTGCCGTCGTGCATTGCTGGGAAAGCCCCTTGCCGAGCATGGCTCGGCACTACATGTGCATTGCTGGGAAAGCCCCTTGCCGAGCATGGCTCGGCACTACACCCTGCTTCTGTGTGACCGCGCGGCTACAATATGGGCCCGCTTCCGCTTCCCCCTGCCTCCCCATGTCTTCTGATCTGCTGCCCGTACGCCGGGCTCTGCTGTCCGTTTCCGACAAGACCGGCCTGATCGATCTGGCCCGTGCCCTGGCTGCCCGCAACGTCGAGCTGCTGTCCACCGGCGGCACCGCCAAGGCGATCCGCGAGGCCGGCCTGCCGGTCAAGGACGTGTCCGATGTCACCGGCTTCCCGGAGATGATGGACGGCCGGGTCAAGACCCTGCATCCGATGGTGCACGGCGGCCTGCTCGGCCGCGCCGGCACCGATGACGCGGTGATGGCAGAACACGGCATCGCCGCGATCGATCTGCTGGTACTGAACCTGTACCCATTCGAATCAGTCACTGCCAAGGCCGACTGCACGCTCGCCGACGCGGTTGAGAACATCGACATCGGCGGCCCGGCAATGCTGCGCAGCGCGGCCAAGAACTTCGCCCGCGTCGCGGTGGCGACCAGCCCGGACCAGTACGACGCGCTGTTGGCCGAACTGGCCAGCAACGACGGCAAGCTGTCCGCCGCCAAGCGCTTCGAACTGTCGGTGTCCGCGTTCAATCGCGTTGCCCAGTACGACGCGGCGATCAGCAACTACCTGTCGGCAGTGACCGACACCAGCGCTGCGGTGCCGGTGCGTAACGAATACCCGGCGCAGATGAACTCCTCTTTCATCAAGGTCATGGACCTGCGCTACGGCGAGAACCCGCACCAGAGCGGCGTGTTCTACCGCGACCTGTATCCGGTGCCGGGCACGCTGGCTACCTTCGTGCAGCTGCAGGGCAAGGAACTGAGCTACAACAACCTGGCCGACGCCGATGCCGCATGGGAATGCGTGCGTCAGTTCGATGTGCCGGCCTGTGTCATCGTCAAGCACGCCAATCCGTGTGGCGTGGCCGTGGCTGCCGATGTCGGCGCCGCCTACGAGATGGCCTACAACACCGACCCGACCAGCGCCTTCGGCGGCATCCTCGCCTTCAACCGCACGCTGGACGCGGCCACCGCCAAGGCCATCCTCGACCGCCAGTTCGTCGAAGTGCTGATCGCACCGGACTACGAACCGGCCGCGCTGGACTACGCCACCAAGAAGGCCAATGTGCGCGTGCTGCGCATCCCGGCTGGTGATGCACGCAACAACTACGACACCAAGCGCATCGGTTCGGGCCTGCTGATCCAGAGCGCCGACAACCGCGGCATGAGCGTCGACGAGCTGAAGACCGTCACCCAGCGCGCGCCGACTGCGGCTGAAACGCGTGATTTGTTGTTCGCATGGCGCGTGGCCAAGTACGTCAAGTCCAACGCGATTGTCTACGCCAAGGACGAGCGCACGATTGGTGTGGGCGCCGGCCAGATGAGCCGCGTCTACTCTGCACGCATCGCCGGTATCAAGGCCGCCGATGCTGGCCTGGTGGTGCCGGGTTCGGTGATGGCATCGGATGCGTTCTTCCCGTTCCGTGATGGCCTGGACGCGGCTGCCGAAGCCGGCATCACCGCGGTGATCCAGCCGGGCGGTTCGATGCGTGACAACGAAGTGATCGCCGCCGCCGACGAACATGGCATCGCCATGGTGTTCACCGGCGTGCGTCACTTCCGTCACTGATTCCGTTACCGAGAGCTGGCACATGGCGACCAGGGTTTTCCCGCGTTTGATTTCCCTGCTCGCCGTCGCCCTGCTGGCTTCGTGCCAGCAGGGCACGCCCGCACAGGGCGATGCTCCAGCAGCAAAGCCGAAACTCAGCTACGAGGCCGGGGTGTTGGCCGTACTGCAGGAACGCTATGGCAGCACCGTGCAGTTGCAGGGGCAATGGACGCAGCAACTGAGTGATGCCGATCTGGGTCAGGCGCGTCCGGTGCATCGCGATATCTGCGCCGACCAGAGCATCAAGTTGCAGAACGGCAACTACCGCATGCTGGCAATCTGCACCAGCTATGACGACGCCAGCCCGATCGAACTGGGCAGCACCGATTTCATCGTCCTGCATCGCGCAGCCGATGACGGCGTCAGCGTCGCCGCCGAATTGCTTGGCCAGGGCAGCGGCACCGGTGGCAAGCCTGGCAAGGTGACCACGTTGCAGATCGGCGCCAACGCCTGGGGCTTCCAGGTCGACGACGAACTGGTGGTGGTCGGCGCAGCAATGCGCAACCGCGCCTGGTACGTGTTCGACGGCAACGAGAAACTGTCCAGCGCAGGCTGGCTGCGCAGCCACCTGGATGATCGCAATGCCATTGACTGCAATGCCTCCGGCAACTGCTCGCACGGCCGCCTGGACCTGAATTTCGACGCAGCTCCTGACAACAGCCAGCCGCAGCTGGCCTATTGGCCGCTGCGCGTGCAGGAGAAAGGCCGGGGCTGTGCCGGCGCGGTGAACAAGCACCATGACATCGCCTATGACAGCGCCCAATCGCGCTATCTGATTCCTCCCACCATGCAGCTTGAGGCTTGCAACTGATGCGCAGCGCCCTTCTCGTCGTCACCGCCGGCCTTTGCCTCGCGCTGCTTGCCGGCTGCGGCAACAGCTCGCTCAACGATGCACAGCGCACTGCGCTTGCCACGCTCGGCAAGCAACTGCCCACGCAATACCGCGATGGCTTGATCATCGACTCGGCGCATCGCCATGCCGATGACATCGTCTTCATGGTGCGCTCTCCCGATGCCAGCGTCGCCATGGCCAAGGCCAAGCCCGAACTGTTCGAGGCACTGCGCCGTGATGAGGCCGAAGCCATCGTCCAGCTGTGCGCGGAACCGGCGATGAAGCCGGTCTATGCCGCTGGTGGCGGTGCGCGTCGACGTTTTGTGGATGCCAATGGCGCGGTCTTCTTCGAAGTCACGCTGAAAGCCTCCGACTGCACTCCCCATTGATGCCCCACAGGAACTGACCCCATGAAAATCCTCGTCATCGGCTCCGGCGGCCGCGAACACGCACTTGCCTGGAAGCTGGCGCAATCGCCGCGCGTAAGCGAAGTGATCGTCGCCCCCGGCAATGCTGGCAGCGCCACCGAAGGCAAGTGTCGCAATGTCGCGATCAAGGTCACCGACATCGATGGCCTGCTGAAGCTGGCACAGGACGAGGCCGTGGGCCTGACCGTGGTCGGCCCGGAAGTGCCGCTGGTGCTGGGCGTGGTCGATCGCTTCCGTGAAGCAGGCCTGCGCATCTTCGGGCCGACCGCCGCTGCCGCGCAGCTGGAAGGCAGCAAGGCCTTTGCCAAGGATTTCCTCGCACGTCACGGCATTCCCACCGCGTACTACGCCGTGCATACCGAAGTGGATGCGGCGCTGGCTTACCTGCACGAGAAAGGCGCCCCCATCGTGATCAAGGCCGACGGCCTGGCCGCCGGCAAGGGCGTGATCGTGGCGATGACCATGGAAGAAGCCGAAGCGGCCGTGCACGACATGCTCAGCGGCAATGCATTCGGCGACGCCGGCGCGCGCGTGGTTATCGAGGAATTCCTCGAAGGCGAGGAAGCAAGCTTCATCTCGATGGTCGATGGCCGCATCGCGTTGCCGATGGCCACCAGCCAGGACCACAAGCGTGTTGGCGACGGCGATACCGGCCCGAACACCGGCGGCATGGGCGCCTACTCACCGGCACCGGTAGTGACCCCGGACGTGCATGCACGGGTGATGCGCGAGGTGGTGGAACCGACCGTGGCCGGCATGATTGCCGACGGCGTGCCGTTCACTGGTTTCCTGTACGCCGGTCTGATGATTGATGGCGCCGGCGCGCCGAAGGTGATCGAGTTCAACGTGCGCTTCGGCGACCCGGAAACCCAGCCGGTGATGCTGCGCCTGCAGTCGGATCTGGTCGATCTGGTTGAAGCCGCCATTGATGGCGCATTGGCGGGGGTGGAAGCGCAGTGGGACCCGCGACCGTCGCTCGGTGTTGTGCTGGCGGCCAAGCCCTATCCGGAAAATCCGATCACCGGCGATGTGATCAGTGGCTTGGGTGATGTGCCGGCCAGCGCCAAGGTATTCCATGCAGGTACCGCATTGGACGCCGACGGCAATGTGGTCAGCGCCGGCGGCCGTGTGTTGTGTGTTGCAGCGCTGGGGGACAGCGTTGGCGATGCGCAGAAGCACGCCTACGCGGGTGTGGCCAAGATCCACTGGGCCAACGAGTTCCACCGCAACGATATCGGCTGGCGCGCGATCGCGCGCGAGCAGCAGTAAGCGGAACACAAACGGTGGGGCCGAGCCATGCTCGGCAAGGGGCTCTACCGGCAATGCCGCAGAAGCTACCCCTCCCCAACCCTCCCCTGCACTGCGTGCAAGGGAGGGAGCACAAACGGTAGTGCCGAGCCATGCTCGGCAGGGGCCTTATCGGGAAAGCTTCAGCCGAGCATGGCTCGGCTCTACATTTGACGCAGAGCTCGGCTCTACCGATGCACGCTGCCGATGCTCGCCGCCGGGTAACGCAGCCCCGCCGCCACATCCACCGGGAACACCGCGTCAATCCGCGCCAGGTCCTCGGCACTCAAAACCACATCCAGCGCACCCAGGTTCTCCTCCAGATACGGCAGACGCTTGGTGCCCGGAATCGGCACCAGGTCATCGCCCTGCGCCAACACCCAGGCCAAGGCCAATTGCCCCGGGCTCACGCCCTTGTCGGCGGCAATCGCATTGACCTGTTCCACCAGCGCCAGATTGCGGGCGAAATTCTCGCCCTGGAAACGCGGCGAGTTGCGTCGGTAATCACCGTCCTCGAAATCCGCCGGGCTGCGGATCGCGCCAGTCAGGAAGCCGCGACCCAATGGCGAGTACGGCACGAAGCCAATGCCAAGCTCACGCACCGTGGCCAGCACATCGTTCTGCTCCGGCTCGCGTGACCACAGCGAATACTCGGTCTGCAGCGCAGTGATCGGGTGCACCGCATGCGCGCGGCGGATCGTCTCCGGCGCCGCCTCGGACAGGCCCAGGTAACGCACCTTGCCCTGCTCCACCAAACGCGACATCGCACCCACGGTGTCCTCGATCGGGACCAAGGGATCAACGCGGTGCTGGTAGTACAGATCAATATGATCCACACCCAAACGCTGCAGGCTGGCCTCGCAGGCGGCCTGCACATACTCCGGGCGACCATCGACACCACGCGCCTGCGGGTCATTGGCATCCAGCCGCACACCGAACTTGGTGGCCAGGAACACCTGCGCGCGTCGATCGGCAATCGCCTTGCCGACCAGCACCTCGTTGGTATGCGGGCCGTACATGTCGGCGGTATCCAGCAAGGTCACGCCAAGCTCCAGCGCGCGGTGGATGACCGCAATCGAGGCCGCGTCATCACCACGGCCGCCATAGAACGCGCTCATGCCCATGCAGCCCAGGCCCAACGCGGAAACAACCGGGCCATTACGGCCAAGCACTCGGGTTTTCATTGGCAACTCCAGCTCGCTAAGGACGGGAGTAACTGTAGGCGCTCGCCACTATGCCGATAAAGATGGATACTCCGAACTGACCATGAAGCCAGACTTCACAGTAGAGCCCTCCCTCCTGCCCGCGCTGGCAGCCTTTGCCTGCGTGGCCCGGCACGCCAGCTTTCGCCACGCCGCGATCGAACTGGGGGTATCGCCGTCGGCGTTGTCGCAGACCATCCGCAACCTGGAGCGCCGGCTCGGCACCCGCCTGCTGCAGCGGACCACGCGCCGGGTTGGCCTCACCGAGGCCGGACAGCGCCTGCTGCAGGACACCGCACCGGCACTCGCCCGCATCGGCGAAGCCTTGCATGCGGTGGAAGCCAACCGCGACGTCGCCACCGGCCAGCTGCGCATCACCGCGCCGCGCTTTGCCATCGAATACCTGCTGCTGCCACACCTGCCCGCCTTCCATGCCGCCTACCCGCAGGTGGAAGTGGAACTGTCGATGCAGGCGGCGCTGGTCGATGTGGTCGGCGAAGGCTTCGATGCCGGCATCCGCCTGGGCGAGGCATTGGCTGACGGCATGATCGCAGTGCCGCTGGGGCCGCCGCTGCGTTGGACCGTGGTCGCTGCACCGGACTATCTGCTACGGCACGGCACGCCGCAGACGCCCGAAGCGCTGATCGGCCATGCCTGCATCCGCCACCGCAACAGCAATGGCCGGGTGATGCCCTGGGAGTTCAGCCGTGATGGCCGCGACTTCACCCTCGACGTCAGCGGGCCACTGCTGCTCAACGACAGCACCCTGGCCTTGCAGGCAGCGCGCGAAGGCCTCGGCCTGCTGCAGATCTTCGAAGCGATCGCCCGTGCCGATATCGAAGCCGGTCGCATGCATGGGCTGCTGGATGACTGGCAGCCACCCTATGCCGGCTTCCATCTTTATTACCCCTCGCGCGAGCAGTTGGCACCCAAGCTGCGCGTGTTCCTGGATTTCATGCGTGCGGCCAACGCTGCAGTTTGATTCCCGCACGCTTGCAGACGGATCGCGCTTGCCTGCATCGCGGCGGCACCGCAAGCTGACAGCCTGATCACAGCGAGTACCCGCTTCCGGCATGCGCCGCCTCGACCGCCACCTGGGCCAACTCTGGGCCCACGAAAAAGCCAGCTACGGGCTGCGCGTGTTCATCGCGCTCACCGCTGCCATTGCCTATGGCTGGTACGACGGCCACATCGAAGCGATTCCCGGCCTGTTCCTGGGCATCATCGCCAGCGCCATCGCCGAGACCGATGACAACTGGTGGGGCCGCACCAAATCGGTGTTGCTGTCGCTGCTGTGTTTCGTCGCTGCTGCGGCTGCGGTCATTGCGCTTTTCCCCTACCCGGTCCCCTTCATCAGCGCGTTGGCACTGACCGCCTTCGGCCTGACCCTGCTCGGGGCGCTGGGCGAGCGCTATGCCTCCATCGGCCAGGCCACGGTGACGCTGGCGATCTACGCGATGATCGCGATGGACCAGCACCACAACGTCAGCCAGCAACAGGCGCTACGCGAGGTGATCCCGCTGCTGGTAGGCGCCAGCTGGTATGGCCTGCTGTCGATCCTGTGGACGGCGATGTTCGCCAACCGCCCGGTGCGCGAACGCCTGGCGCGGCTGTTCTTCGAACTCGGCCAGTACCTGCAGCTCAAGGCCGACCTGTTCGAGCCGGTGCGGCAAGGTGATCTGGAAGCACGACGGCTGGCGCTTGCCGAACAGAACGTGCGCGTGGTGCAAGCGCTGAACATCGCCAAGACCGCCATCCTCAGCCGCTTCGGCCGCTCTGGCCGGCCCGGGGTGCAGTCGGGTCTGTACTTTCGCCTGTACTACATGGCGCAGGATTTCCACGAACGCGCCAGCTCCTCGCACTATCCATACGAAGCCCTGGCCGACGCCTTCTTCCACAGCGACGTGCTGTACCGCTGCCGGCGCCTGCTGTCGCTGCAGGGCAAGGCCTGCCAGACGCTGGGTGAGGCCATCCGCCTGCGCCAGTCGTTCGACTATGGCGAGCGCGCCCGCGTCGCCGGCCAGGACCTCCAATCTTCTTTGCAGTACCTGCGTGAGCAGCGCAATCCGCAGTGGACGCGCCTGCTCGGCTCGCTGCAACTCCTTGCCGCCAACCTGAGCAGCATCGAGCGGCAGCTGTCCGAGGCCGCGCTGGCCGATACGCCACTGGAAGGCATCGATACCCGCCTGCGCGATTCCTCGCCGCATACCCTGCGCGAAATGGGCACGCGTCTGCGCCAGGCGCTGACGCCCGGCTCGCTGCTGTTCCGCCATGGCGTGCGCATCGCACTGGCCTTGATCGCCGGTTACGCGCTGCTGAAGCTGGTGCACCCGGAAAACGGCTACTGGATCCTGCTGACCATCGTCTTCGTGTGCCGGCCCAACTTCGGCGCCACCCGCCTGCGGCTGGTGCAGCGCATCGCCGGCACCTTGCTGGGCCTGGGCGTGACCTGGGCACTGATGCAGTTGTTCCCCGGCACCGGCCTGCAGCTGCTGTTGGCCTTGGCCGCGGCCTTGCTGTTCTTCTTCACCCGCACCGATAGGTATCTGCTGGCGACCGCCGCGATCACGGTGATGGCCTTGCTGTGCTTCAACCTGATCGGCAACGGCTTCGTGCTGATCTGGCCGCGCTTCCTCGACACCTTGATCGGCTGCATCATCGCCGCGATCGCCTCGTTGTTGATCCTGCCCGACTGGGAAGGCCGGCGCCTGCACAAGGTGATGGCGCAGGTGATCGCCACCAGCACCGCCTATCTGGATGAAGTGCTGGGCCAGTACCGCAGCGGCATGCGCGACGACCTGCCCTACCGCATCGCCCGCCGCGACATGCACAACGCCGACGTCGCGCTGTCGGTGGCCCTGGCCAACATGCTGCGCGAGCCGGGCTACGCGCGAGGCAACCTGGATGCGGGTTTTCGTTTCCTTGGGCTGTCCAATACCCTGCTCGGCTATCTGTCGGCGCTGGGCGCACATCGCGCGCAGGCTGAGGCGGTCCATGGGGACGCACTGGTTGCTGATGGCCATCGGCAGTTGCAGCAATCCTTGGCTGCGCTGGCTGACGCCTTGAACCGGCGCCAGGCGGCCGAGCCGCAGGAAGATGAGATCGCGCTGGCTGATGCGCTGGAGCAGATGTCGGACGAGATCGATGAGAAGTCGCGACTGGTGCGTACCCAGCTGGCCTTGATGCTGCGACTGTTGCCCAAGCTGAGGGCGGCAGCGGAAGAGGCGATGTTGCCGGCCTAGCTGCTGTTGCCCCCTCCCTTGCGCGTAGCGCAGGGGAGGATTGGGGAGAGGCGCCGTTGATTTTGCCTTTTGTTTTTCCCATACGGCATAGAACCCAGCCGCTCAGATCGCAGGCAATGCGCGAACGGAACGATCACCAGCTTCGCGGCTTACGCCGCTCCTACAAGTGATTGGCTGCGGATCCAGCTGTGGATGTTGCTGTTGCTGTTGCTTGGGCTTGGGCTGTTGCTATGGCTGTGGCTGTGCCTTCTCCCGCCTGCGGGGGAAGGTGCCCGGAGGGCGGATGGGGGGACGCTTTGGCTTTGGCTTTGGCTTCAGGCCTCAACCACCAATCTACAACCCAGTGCGCAGACGATCCGTCAACGGAACGGTTGCCAGCTTCGCGGCTTGCGCCGCTCCTACAAAAGCCTGGCATGCACGCCCTTCGGCGAGGGTGACGTTATCGGCTTCGCGGCTTACGCCGCTCCCACATTCTTTGCCGCTTGCTTGCGGGCTGGCATGAAGTACACCAGCAAGCCAATCACCGCGAACACGCCGCCCAGTGCGCAAACGCCGTTCCAGCCGTGGCGCGTCCACGCCATCGTGCTCAGCACCGAGCCACTGGCACCGCCGATGAAGTAGCAGGTCATGTAAGCCGAGGTGATGCGGCTGCGGGCGCTCTCATCCAATTGGTAGATCACGCTCTGGTTGTTGATATGCACCGCCTGCACGGCGATATCCAGCAACAGCACGCCCACGATCAGCGCCGCCAGCGACACCGGCGCGAACGCCAGCAACAACCACGACAGCAACATCATCAGCAGACCACCCAGCGCCACCGCACGGCCGTAACCGCGGTCGCTGAGCTTGCCTGCGCTGCTGGCAGCCAACGCACCTGCCGCACCAATCAAACCAAACAGACCAATGGTGGCAATCGAGTAACCGTAAGCCGGGCCCGACAACAGGAAGGCCAGCGGCGTCCAGAACACGCTGAAGCCGGCAAACAGCAGGCCACCGAGCACGGAACGCTGACGCAGCAGCGGCTCATCGCGCAGCAAGGCCAGTACCGAACCGATCAGGCGCGGATAGGAGAGCGTGGCGCTGGGCTGATGCGCCGGCAGCAGGCGTGCCAGCACCACCGCAAGCACCAGCAAGGCAACGCAGGCCACCCAGTAGATCGTATGCCAGGAACCCAACCCGGCCAGCACGCCGGAGGCGGTACGCGCCAACAGGATGCCCAGCAGCAGGCCGGCCATGATGGTGCCAACCACCCGCCCGCGATGCTCCGGCTCGGCCAGGCCAGCCGCATGCGCCACGATCACCTGCGCCGCCACCGCGCTGAGACCGGATAGCGCCGTGCCCACCAGCAACTGCACGAAGTGCGTCGCGGTGGCGCTGATCGCCAGGCCCACCGCCGCCAGCACGAACAGGGCGACGATCAGGCGCCGGCGCTCCACGCGGTCACCCAGCGGCACGATCAGCAGCAGACCGGCGGCGTAGGCCAGCTGTGCCACCGTCACCACCCAACCCGCCTCGTCGGCACCAATCCCGAAGGCCTCGGCCAGGATCTGCAGCAGCGGCTGCGCGTAATAGTTGCCAGCCACGATCAGGCCAGTGGCTGCGGCCAGCAGCAGGACCTGCGGCTGGCTCAAGGGACGGTGGTGGGACGGGGATGCGGGGGTTGTCATGGGAGAGGCCACGGGGGAACAGGGGCAAGTCTGGGCCTGCCCCATCAATGACGCCAATGTATTGTTTTCATCCCATCCATCTGTTTCAGTGATGGCATGTTTACCCTGCGCCAGCTCGAATTCGCCGTCGCCGTGGCCGAGGAAGGCGGCTTCACCGCCGCGGCGGCCCGCTGCCACACCGTGCAATCGGCACTGAGCCACCAGATCGCCCGGCTCGAGGACGCCTTTGGCACCCGCCTGTTCGAACGCAGCCACCGCCGGGTACGGCCCACCGCTGCCGGCGAGGTGTTCCTGCACAACGCCCGGCTGACCCTGCAGTCGGCAGCACGCCTGCAGGAAGAGATGGCGCTGACCCTGGGCACGGTGCGCGGCCGCATCAACATCGGCCAGATCACCTCGCTCAATGTGGTCGATGTGCCGGCACTACTGGCCGCGTTCCGGGCCGCGCACCCTGCCGTCGAGGTCCACCTCAAAGCGGGCATGAGCGATGTGCTGCTGGCTGAATTGGAGCAGGGCAACCTGGACGTGGCGCTGGTCGGCGTTGGCCCGCAGATCACCCTGCCGCCGCAGCACCGCCTGTTGCACGAGGAAGGTCTGTCGCTGGTGATGCCCGTCGATCATCCACTGGCCAGCAGCAGTGCCATCCCGCTGCAGGCGCTGCAAGGCCTGCCATTGGCGGCGCTGGTACCCGGCGCCGGCGTGCGCCGGATGCTGGATGACGCCCTGCGCGAACGCGGCATCCAGGCGCAGCTGCAATACGAGGTCACCCACAGCGAGCTGCAGCAGCAGCTGGTCGCCGCTGGCCTGGCGGTCGCGGTGGTGCCGGACAGCATGGCTGCAAGGATGCAGCGCACCGTGGTGCGGCCGCTGGTCGAGCCATTCCGCTTCCGTACCTGTGCGGTGTGGCGGGCCGATCCAACCCCGGCCGCGCGCGCATTGCTGAGCCTTTTGCCCGCAGGCGACGGCTGAGAAACATCTGCACTGCAGGCCCGGCTTGACCAATCCGGCCATGCCGTTCTGCTAAGGTGCCGCGCAGCACCGAGGAGTCACGATGTCCGGCCACAACCAGTTTGCCCTGCTCAAGCAGCGCCGCTTCCTCCCGTTCTTCATCGTCCAGGCGCTGGGCGCATTCAACGACAACATCTATCGCCAGGCGATCATCGGCCTGCTGTTCTATCTCGGTGTCAGCAGCGAAGAACGCACGCTGTACACCAACCTTGCACCGGCACTGTTCATCCTGCCCTACTTCCTGTTCTCGGCACTTGCCGGGCAGATCGCCGAGAAACTCGAGAAGCAGAAACTCATCGTCATCACCACCACCATGGAAATCGTGGTGATGTCACTGGCCGCGGTCGGCTTTCTTACCCAGAACATGCCTGTGCTGCTGGTCGCGCTGTTCTGCACCGGTCTGCAATCGACCTTGTTCGGGCCGGTCAAATATTCGGTGCTGCCGTCCATCCTCAAGCCCGAGGAATTGACCGGCGGCAATGGCCTGGTGGAAATGGGCACCTCCATTTCCATCCTCACAGGCATGATTGCCGGCGGCATGATCTTCGCGCTGGCCGGTGCATACGGCCCCATCGTCGCTGCGGTCGCGATCATCGCGCTGGCGCTGATCGGCAACATAACCGCGCGCATGATTCCGCGCGTGGACGCCGGCGCACCCGAGCTGAAGATCAACTGGAACCCGATCAGCGAATCACTGGCGGTGCTGCGCCTTGCCAAGAAACAGAAGGCGGTACGCAACGCCATCCTCGGTGTGTCCTGGTTCTGGTTCTTCGGCACCGTGCTCACCTCGCAGTTGCCGACCTATGCGGTGGTGAACCTGGGCGGCGACGAGGTGCTGTACATCTTCGCGTTGGCGCTGTTCTCGCTGGGCACCGGTGTCGGCTCGCTGCTGTGCGAAAAGCTGTCCGGGCGCATCGTCGAGATCGGCCTGGTGCCGCTGGGCGCGTTCGGCATGAGCGCGTTCCTGCTGGACCTGTACTTCGCACGTACCGGCGTGGTCAGCGTCACCGGCTTGGATGTTGCCGGCTTCATCCAGCAGCCCGGCAGCTGGCGCATCATCATCGACCTGCTCGGCATCGGCTTGTTCACCGGCTTCTTTGTGGTGCCGCTGTTCGCACTGATCCAGAGCCGCACGCCGAAATCGGAGATGTCGCGCGTGTTCGCCGCGCTCAACATCCAGAACTCCGGCTTCATCGTGCTGGCCGCGGTGCTCGGCCTGATCACCCAGAGCGTGCTCAAGTGGAGCATCCCGCAGCTGTTCCTGGCCCTGGCCGTCGCAAATATCGTGGTCGCGGTCTACATCTTCAGCATCGTGCCCGAGTTCCTGATGCGCTTCCTCAGCTGGCTGATGGTGCGCACCCTGTACCGGCTGCGGGTCAAGGGCGTGGAAGCCAACGTGCCGGACGAAGGTGCCGCACTGATCGTCTGCAACCACGTCAGCTACATGGATGCGCTGATCCTGTCAGCGGTGATTCCGCGTCCGGCGCGTTTCGTCATGTACTACAAGATCTTCAACGTGCCGGTGATGCGCTGGATCTTCAAGACCGCAAAGGCCATTCCGATCGCCAGCCCCAAGGAAGATGCCGCGCTGATGCAGCGCGCCTTCGACGAGGTGGATGCGGCGCTGGCCGAGGGCGAACTGGTCTGCATCTTCCCCGAGGGGGCCTTGACCAAGGACGGCGAGATTGCCGCCTTCAAGTCCGGGGTGGAGAAGATCCTGGCCCGGCGCCCGGTGCCGGTGGTGCCGATGGCACTGAAGGGCATGTGGTCCAGCATGTGGAGCCGCCGCGATACCCGGTTGGGGCAGATGCGGGTGCCGCGCCGCTTCCGCGCGCATATCGAGGTGGTGGCCGGACCACCGGTGGATGGCGCCCACACCGATGCCGCCCAACTGGAACTTCTGGTCCGCAAGTTGCGTGGCAATGAGGCCTGAGTAGGAAAGAACCCTTTCCAGAAATAGGACAAGTGGCTAGGCTAGCCTCCTATGTGTCTGCCGGGGGACCGCAGCACAGCCAAGGAGCAAGGGGATAAATGGACAACGCCACGCCATCACTGCCAGCCGCACCGCCTGCGCCGCCAACCGCGCCGCAGCAGGTGCACCACTATTACCACCCGCAGAAATCGGGCGGGATAGCGGCGTTGCTGGAGGTGCTGCCGGGGTTTTTCCAGGTTTTCGGTATTGGTCATCTGTACGCGGGCAACGTCGCCACCGGACTGATCATCATGTTCGGTTACTGGGCGGTTGCCTTCGTCAACTTCCTGCTGTGCTTTGTCTTCATCGGTTTCATCACGTGGCCCCTATGCTGGATCGCCACAATGATCATCTCGCCGCTGACCGCGGCGAATGCCTGCAAGTCACGCTGATTTTTCAACAAGGAGTTTTACGTGAATACAAGCAGTCCCGCCGTATCCAACAACCTCGTCTGGGCAATCCTGTCCACCCTGTTCTGCTGCCTGCCGCTGGGCATCGTCTCCATCGTCCACGCTGCCAAGGTCAATGGCCTGCTGGCTGCTGGTGATATCGCAGGCGCCCGTGATGCCTCCGACAAGGCCAAGAAGTGGGCCATCTATGCGGCTGGTGCGGGCATTGTCGTCACCATCCTGTACATCGTGCTGGTCATGGTGCTCGGCGTCGGCGGCGCGATGAGCGGCGCTTCGAGCTACTGATGAATCCGACAGGCCGGCCGGATCCGGCCGGCCTGTTGCTGTCCTGACATGCAGTTCCCGCAACACCTGCTGCGTTACATACCCTTGGCCGCGATTGCCGGCATCGGCGTGGGCGCTGCAGCGGTATTGAGCCGGGTCGATCCGAATACGCCTGGCAATCCGCTGCCAACCTGCCCCTTCTATGCCCTGACCGGCCTGTGGTGCCCCGGTTGCGGCAGCACCCGTTGCCTGCACGCCCTTGTCCACCTGGACCTGCCCCAGGCCATGGCGATGAATCCCCTGTTGATCGTCTCGATCGTGCCGGTGCTGGTGATGGCACTGCATGGCGCAGGCCTATGGCCAGCACGACTGCAATGGGCGGTACGCCTGTTCGCGCGACCGATCCCGTGGCTGGTGGTGATTGTTTCCTATTGGCTGCTGCGCAACCTGCCCTGGTACCCGTTCAACCTGCTCGCGCCGGGCTGACAAGCCACCTCAGGCGCCACGCAACCACGTAGCCCGGGTAAGCGCAGCGCACCCGGGACACATAGCGGGCAACCTGAAACACCACTGGAATCCTGTTGCCCGGGCGCGCTGACGCATACCCGGACTAGAACTGCCGCCGGCTCAGCCTACCCAGCCGGCGATCACCAGCAGCGCCAGCAGCGCCATCCACAGCAGCAGCGTGCGCCAGACCAGGCTCATCGCATCGCGCAGTTCCGGGTAGCGCTCATCAACCGGCACCTGCCCCGCCAGCCGTACCTCTTCGGCCTCTTCAACCAGCTCGGCACCCACGCTGGCGCGCGCGGCCTCGGTCAGGAAGCCGAGCTGCAACGCCCAGCGATTGCCTGCGGCACGGCGCCAGGCCGAGAACACGGTATCGAAATTACCCACCAGGGCCATCGACAGTGTCATCAACTGCGCCACCGGCCACTCCAGCACCGCCAGCAGCCAATCGCTGGCCCGCCGCTCGTCGTCG
Organism: Stenotrophomonas sp. STEN023; assembly: GCF_056760135.1. Classification (NCBI taxonomy): domain Bacteria; kingdom Pseudomonadati; phylum Pseudomonadota; class Gammaproteobacteria; order Lysobacterales; family Lysobacteraceae; genus Stenotrophomonas; species Stenotrophomonas sp. STEN023. Next base: position 19,064 of record NZ_JBRREF010000037.1, read on the forward strand.
GACAGCTGCGCGGCCTGCGGCCCCTGGCTGCACTGCGCCAACAGGCGGTACAGCACCACGCCAAGCGGCCCCAGCAACAGAAACCAGAACAACGGCGCAAACCAGCGCCGCAGGGCATTGAGTGCGGTCGCTTCGACCAGCCCCGGTGCGTCCTCACGCAGGCTGCCGCCGGCCGCCTGCAGCTTCGACACTGCAAGCTCGGCAGCAGCAGCGTCATCGGCATCGATCACCGCTTCGACATCACGGTCCAGATCGCGCGGACCCCAGCACAGCGCCAATACCACCACCCCGAACAACAGCGAGGGCAGGCCGAACAGACCTCCAGCCAGTGCCCATTGCAGCAAGGCCACCAACAGCACGCAGGGCACGATCGCCAGCAGCACTGCATAGCGTGCGGACGACTCACCCAGTTGCGCACGCAAGCCGCCCAGGCAGCGCCCGAACCAGCGCCAGTCGCGCACGGCAGCCATCAGCGCCGGCGCCAGATGGCCCAACACCAATGCTGCAATTACCGCTACCAAGGTTGTGAACATGCGGCTCCTCCGGCCTGCAATTGTAGGCCTTGCCGGCGCTGCCGGGCCGCACCCGCCAGCGCGCAGATCGCACTCACCGGCGCTGGCTCTGGTACCACTGTTCGATCAGCGTGCGTGCAATGGACAGCCGTTGCGGCAGCAGGATGCCCTGCCCGTCATCGTCGGTATCGCGTTGCAGGGCCGCACCGACCTCATCGACGCTGAACCAGCGCGCGTCCTCGAGCTCGCCATCCACGGTCGGCACGTCATCGTGCGCGCTGGCACGGAAACCCACCATCAAGGCGCCCGGGAACGGCCACGGCTGGGTGCCCTGATAGTGCGCCTGGATCACCCGCACCCGTGCCTCCTCGAATACCTCGCGGGCGACGGTCTGCTCGAAGGTTTCGCCGGGCTCGACGAAGCCGGCCAGCACCGAATAGCGGCGCGCGATCCAGTTGCTCTGGCGACCCAACAACAGCCGGCCATTGTTCTCGACGGCGACGATGACGGCCGGATCCACGCGCGGATAGTGCTCGGTCCGGCATTGGTCGCAATGGCCAATGAAACCAAAACGGCCAAAACGTACTGGCGAGCCGCAGACGCCACAGAAGCGGTTGCGCGAATGCCAGTACGACATGCCGCGCGCGTAACAGAACACGTCGGCCACCTCGGCCGGCCAGTTCACCGCCGCCTGTCGCAGGTCCATGCGCTGCGGTGCCTGCACGGTCAGCGTTGCCGCCTCGGCGACAAACCAGGCGCGGCCCTCGCGCAGTCCAAGGAAGATCGCCACGCCCGGGCCACCGCCCAGCTCAAGACCGTTGAACAGCGCGGGCTGCCCTTGATCATCGGCGAACGCGGTGCCATCGGCATCCAACACCAATACCTGAGCAGTCGGCCACAAGGCCGCCAGTGCATCGGCATCGCCGCGCAAGGCATCGGAACGGTCCAGCGGCGCACCAACAAAGGCGTGCCCGGCAAAACGGGATTCAGGATTCAGCATCCGCCAGAGCCTGACGACAAAGCGCCGCCATCGCAAGCGCAGCCAGCCGCAATGCGGCCGGACCTGTCTTAAACCGAGAAGCTGCTACCGCAGCCGCAGGTGGTGCGGGCGTTGGGGTTGCGGATCACGAACTGCGCGCCGGTCAGGCTTTCGCTGTAATCCACCTCGGCACCCATCAGGTACTGCAGGCTCAGCGGATCGACCAGCAGGGTGACGCCTTCGGTAACCACCGCCAGGTCGTCCTCGGCACGGTTCTCATCGAACTCGAAGCCGTACTGGAAGCCGGAACAGCCACCGCCCTGGATGTAGACACGCAGGGCGAGTGCAGCGTTGCCCTCGTCCTGGATCAGCTCACGCACCTTGGAAGCCGCCGCCGGGGTGAAATTCAGCGGACGGTCCAGGGACTGGTAATCAGGCGCCGGCTGAACGCCGGGCAGGGAAACTAAGGTGCTCATGGCGCTCAGGATGGGGGCGTGAAGCCCCTGTTTCAAGCCGCAGCGGCTTCAGCTTTCTTGGATTTCTCGTTGCCCTTGGCATCGGGCGCCGGCAACGCAGCCATCGCCGCGGTGTGCAGCAGGCGGCCATTGAGCTGGGCACCGGCGCTCATTTCGACCACGGTGTAATGCACATTGCCGGTGACTCGGGCGCTGGGACTCAGCTCGATGCGCTCGCTGGCATGCACGTCGCCTTCCATGGTGCCGCTGAGCACTACCACGGCGGCGCGCACTTCACCCTCGATGCGGCCGTGCTCGGCCAGGGTCAGCATCGCCTTGGCGCCCTCCTCGGCAATCACCTTGCCGATGATGCGGCCTTCCACGTACAGGCTGCCGCTGAATACCACGTCGCCGCGGATTTCCACCTGCGAACCGATGAGGGCGTCTACCGAAAGGTCGGCATCGTGCTTGGACTTGCTTTTGAACATGCTTATTCCCCTCTGCCGTTGCCGGCGAGTTTCCAATCGAATGTCTGGTTGGAGCCCCCCCCGGATCCGGACAGGGAGACTCGCACACGTTGCGGTGTGAAATCCCGGGGCAGCATCACGCTACCGTCCAGTTGTTGGAAATAACGGAAGGAATAATCCTGCCCCGGCGCCCCTTTGCGCTGATGTAGGTCATCCCAGCTGACGGTCGTCAGCTTTCCGTCCTTCACACCCTCGACCGAGAACCGCATCTGGCCCTGGCTGATCGCGCCGCGATTGAGGTTCTGGGTCAGCACCACACTGTAGTGCCAGGTACCGGCCGCTTCCGGGGCGAATTCGACCGAATGGGCGTTCAGGCCCTTGCGCTGACTGGTGGAACCCACCAGCCGTTCATAAAAGGCGACATCGGCGCGCAGGCCGGCAATCTCTTCATCGCGCTCGCCCAGCGAGGTCTGCACCTCGTTGTTGGCGGCGCGGCTGATCTTGTCCGAGGCCTCCAGCGTGGCCTGGCGCTGCCGCAGCTCTTCCAGCTGGCCGCGCTGCTGGCTGACCACTGCCTCGCTCTGCCGCAGCTTCTCGCGCAGGCCGCCGGCATCAGGCGAGGCGTAGCGCGAGGCCAGCCAGCCGACCAGCAGCAGTGACAGCAGCCAAACGCCTGCCAGCACGGCAATCGGCACCCAGCCTGGGCGCGTGCTGGCGCCGCCGCGCGGGGTGATCTGGAAACGTGAAGAAGGTCGGTGGGTCATGGCAGGCTCCAGTGCTCGCGGAAGGGCGACACCTGTGCTCCGTCTGAAACGACGGTCCAGTGTAAACGACAGCAATGCACACGCGCTTGCACGCTGGCAGCTGGCATTCACTGCAGGCATGCTCGATAGTTGCGATCCTGCTCACAGTACCCCGGCCGGACTCCCCCATGACCGAAGCCCATGTATTCGTCATCGGCATCTTGCTGGCCTGGTTGGCCGGCATCCGTGTCTACCTGACCGTGTTCGGCGTCGGCATGGCCGGGCTGATGGGCTGGGTGGACCTGCCACCCGCACTGCAGGCCACCGAGTCCTGGTGGGTGCTGGGCACCTCCGGCGCCCTGGCCATAGCCGAGTTCTTTGCCGACAAGATCCCGGGCGTGGATTCGATATGGGACCTGCTGCAGACCTTGGCACGGGTCCCGGCTGGCGCCTTCCTCGCCGCCGCCACGTTGTCCCCCAACGGTGAACTGAGTACTGGCGTATTGGCTGCCGGCGCTGGTATCGCGCTGACCAGCCACGGCCTGAAGGCTGGCACCCGTGCCCTGCTCAACACCTCGCCGGAACCCGCCAGCAACTGGGTTGCCTCATTTGCCGAGGACAGCGTGGTGATCGGCGCATTGGCACTGGCACTGGCGCATCCGTGGCTGGCGCTTATCTTCGTACTCAGCGCCAGCATCATCGGCGCACTTGCCGTATGGCTGGTGTGGCGCATGCTGTGGCGTGGGCTCAAACGCCTGCTCGGCACTACTGGTACCGACATCAACGCGCCAGCATCGGCAACGTCATCGCCCGGCGATCGCTCGCTGCCGCCCGCCCCCTGAACCATAATTCACCGATGGCCAGCACCGACACTCCAAACGCACCCGCCCGCCCATTACGCGCGGAAACCCCACCGGCCGATTACTGGCAGCGCTGGAGCGTGCGCAACGCGCCGCCCACCGAGGCAGTGCAGGCGCAGCTCAAGGCCGACGCCGACAGCGGCGCGACCGCCATGGCCAGTGATGTCGGCGATGACACGCCGTACCGGGTGCTGATCGTCGAGGACAACCGCTCGCAGGCCCTGTTCGCCCAGAGCGTGTTGCACGGCGCCGGCATGCAGGCCTTCGTGCAGATGGAAGTGGAAGGCGTGCAGCAGGCCATCAGCGAACACCGCCCCGACCTGATCCTGATGGACCTGCACATGCCGGGTCTCGACGGCATGCGACTGACCGCAATGATCCGCCAGCAGCCGCACCAGCAGCTGCTGCCGATCGTATTCCTGACCGGCGAAGCCGACCCGGACCGCCAGTTCGAAGTGCTCGACTGCGGCGCCGATGACGTGCTGGTCAAGCCGATCCGTCCGCGCCATCTGGTCGCCGCAGTCGCCAACCGCATCCGCCGCAATCGCATGCAGGGCTCGGGCAAGGCCGAGGCCGGCCCGCTGATGAACAACCCCGAGACCGGACTGCCGACCCGCCACAACGTGTTGCAGCAGCTGCGCACCGCCATCGTCGAGCGGCAGCCGGCTGGCCTGATGTTCATCGAGATCGCCAGCGCGCTGGGTCTGCGCGAACGCTACGGCTACGCCAGCTACGAACGCCTGATGGTGCAGGCCGGTCAACGCCTGGCCGAAAACCTGCGCCCGCACCAGCTGGCCCGCCTCAACGACAACAGCTTCCTGCTGCTGAGCCGCGGCATTGAAGAAGCCGCCGTGCCGGCCTTGGCGCAGCAGGTGCGCGATGGCCTGTCCGCGCAGCCGTTTGCACCGCGCGAAGACGAGTCGGTATTCCTGCGCTGCGTGGTGGGCTACGCCACCCTGTCGCAGGACCTCAACGATGCCGATACCGCGCTGGAGGCGGTGGAGCGCACCGCCCTGCAGGCGCGACTGAGCACCACCGGCGTCGCCGCGTATGAAAGCAACGACGTTGCCATCAACAACGAACACCTGGCCCTGCTCGATGGCCAGATCGAACTGGCTTACCAGCCCATCGTCGCCGTCGCCGGCGGCGATACCGCGCAATACCAGCTGTTGCTGCGCCTGCGCCAGAGCAATGGCGCACTGCTGTCAGCGGGCCAGGTGATTCCCGCCGCCGAAGCGGCCGGGCGCATCGCCGACCTTGACCAGCAGGTGGTCGAACACGCACTGGGGCTGCTGCACCTGTACCAGTTCGCGCAGCCGCCGATGCGTCTTTTCATCTCGCAGTCGATGCGCACGCTGTCGCGCAGCGCCTATGCGGAATGGCTGCTCAACGCACTGCGGGAGCGCGAGGTCGCAGGCAACGGCCTGGTCATCGACGTGCGCCTGTCCGATGCACTGGTGCATGCGGTCAGCCTGCAGCAGTTCTGCGCGCAGCTGATGCCGGCCGGCGTGCAGTTCTGCCTGAGCCAGTTCGAGCCCGGCGCCGAAGCCAATGCCTTGCTGACCCAGTTGCCGCTGAGCTTCGTGCGCATGGCCGCCCGCTACGCCGAAAGCCATACCAACCAGAAGCTGCGCGACGAACTGCGCGGCGCGATTGATCTTGCCCACCGCGCCAACCTGCAGATCATCGGCCAGCAGATCGAAGATCCGCAGGCTGCCGCAGCCATGTGGATGGGCGGCATCGACTTCATCCAGGGCAACGTGGTGCAGCGCGCGGGCAGCGAACTCAACTTCGACTTCCAGAACGCGGTGCTGTGAGCATGGCTGCATCGGCGGCTACGCGCGGTTGGGCGCTGCTTGCGGCAGGCTGCGCCGCAGCCAGCTGCGCAGGTGGCTTTGTACCGGCGCTACCCGCCATCGCCACCAGCGCCAGCGCTGGCGCCGCCGCGATCGCCGCGTTGCTGGCGGCAATCAGTGCCGGCCGGCAGGTGCGCCTGGCGCACGCCATGCAACTGCAGATCGAAGAAGGCGTACTGGAGAACAAGCGCCTGCTGGTTGCCGCGCAGGACCACAAGACGCTGGAACAGGCCTTGCTGCAGGCCAAGCAGGCCGCCGAGGCCGCCACCCTGGCCAAGGGCGAGTTTCTGGCCACGATGAGCCATGAGATCCGCACGCCACTCAACGGCATCCTGCCGATGCTGGAGCTGGTCGCACAGGGCCCGCTGAGCCTGGAACAACGCAACATGCTGGACACCGCGACCGACAGCTCGCGGCAGCTGTTCCGCATCGTCGACGACATCCTTGATTACTCCAAGCTGGAAGCGAACCGGCTGGAGCTGGAAATCACCACCTTCAACCTGCGCGAAACCCTGGACGGCATGATGCGGCTGATGCAGCGCGCAGCCGAGCACAAGGGCCTGCGCCTGTCCCTGCTGATCGACCCGGCCGTGCGCCTGTCGGTGCGCGGCGATCCGGTGCGGCTGCGCCAGGTGCTGGGCAACCTGCTGGTCAACGCGATCAAGTTCACCGAACGCGGTGAGATCAACATCCACGTCAAACGCCTGGGCGAAACCGCTGCACAGCACCTGCTGCGCTTCGAAGTCCGCGACACCGGCATCGGCCTGGATGCCGGCCAAGCGCAACGGCTGTTCAATGCCTTCACCCAGGCCGACGCATCCACCACCCGCCTGTATGGCGGCACCGGCCTGGGCCTGGCCATCTGCAAGCGCATCATCGACCTGATGCAGGGCAGCATCGGCGTGCAGTCCGAGCCTCTGCGTGGCTCGGTGTTCTGGTTCGAGATTCCGCTGCTGAAGGTCATTGGTGACCTGCGCCAATCCGAACATCTGCGCAACCGCCAGGTACTGCTGGTTACCCCGGAGCCACGTCTGCGCCAACGCCTGCAGCTGGTGCTGCCGAACTGGGGCTATCAGCCGGTGATCGCCAACAACCTGCAGGAAGCGCTGGAGCGCCTGCGCAAACCCAGCGTCTCCGGGGCCTTCCATGCGGTGATCGGTGACCTGGAACCGCTGCGCAACAGCGCACCGGCGCTGCAGCGCGCGCTTGACCGCATGGATGACAAGCGCCCACGCCTGCTGTGGCTGTACGGCGACGCGCCGATCGCCGACGTAGTGCGCGACGGCGCCACCCTGCTGCCACGGCAGCTACCCGACACCCAACTGCGCAATGCGCTGGCCGAGCCGGTGCAGGTAGCACCGAGCCCGGACCCGACGCTGGCGCTGTGGGGTGAGAATGCACCCGCTGCAGTGGCAACAGCCGCGCCTGCGCGCAGCACTGCACCGGCAAGTGAATTCGTCGGCGCAGCGGATACTGCCGTGGCTACCGCTGCTGTCGCTCCTGCATCAACACGCACAGCTGCCAGCCCGGCCAGCGGTGCAGAACTGGCAGGCATGCAGGTGCTGCTGGTCGAGGACAACTCGGTCAACCTGATGGTCGCGCAGAAGCTGCTCAAGATCCTGGGCTGCGACGTCGACACCGCGGTGAATGGCGCCATCGCCATCGACAAGATGCACGCCAAGCGCTACGACGCAGTGTTGATGGACTGCCAGATGCCGGTACTGGATGGCTTCGCCGCCACCGGCCGCTGGCGCGAGCACGAAGCCAGCACTGCCGCCGACACCCGACTGCCGATCATCGCCATCACCGCCAACGCCATGGCCGGCGACCGCCAGCGCTGCCTGGACAGCGGCATGGACGAATACCTGTCCAAACCCATCTCCCGCCCGCAACTCCTGACCTGCCTGCTGGCCTTCAAGCCGGCATCAGCCGCAACTACCGATCTGGTTAACAGCATGCCCACCACCGACCTCTCCGCCAATGCATTGGCTGCCGCCTCCACCGCACACACCGACGGCATCACCGCCTCGGTACTGGAGCGCAGCGTATTGGACGAACTGTTCGAGATCGCCGGTGAGGAGATCAGCGCCATCATCAGCGTGTTCCTGGAAGAAACCCCGCAGCTGGTGCGGGATCTGCAGGAAGCAGCGGTGATGCCCGATCTGCAGCGACTGGGCCAACTGGCGCATAGCCTGAAATCTTCGAGCGCCAATGTTGGCGTTCTGGCCCTGTCCGAGGCCGCGCGCCGGCTTGAGCATGGCGCGCGCAACGGCACGCTGGAGCGGCCAACGGTGATGGTGGCACTGATCGTGGCCGAGTTCGGCCGTGCGCGCGTGGCGCTGACCGACTACCTGGCCAATCAGCTCGGCCAGGCGCCGGCACCTCACTGATCCGGCAAGCGCCGGATCAGTCTTCGAGCTTGCTGAGCAGGTAGTTCGGCTCGCCGATGCGCTCGATCAGATCAAGCTGGGTCTCCAGCCAATCGATGTGCTCTTCCTCGGAATCCAGGATTTTCACGAACAGCTCGCGGCTGACGTAATCACTGATCGATTCGGCGTAGGCAACCGCGTCGCGCAGCACCGCCGCCGCTTCGCTCTCCAGCGCCAGATCGCACTTGAGGATCTCGGTGGGGTTTTCGCCGATGCGCAGCTTGCCCAGCGCCTGGAAGTTGGGCAGACCTTCAAGGAACAGGATGCGATCAGAAAGCACGTCGGCGTGCTTCATCTCGTCGATCGACTCCTTGTATTCGTGTTCGGCCAGCTCGTTCAAGCCCCAGTTCTTCAGCATCTTGGCGTGCAGGAAGTACTGGTTGATGGCGGTCAGCTCGTTGTAGAGGACCTTGTTGAGGAATTCGATGACCTTGGCGTCGCCTTTCATGGCGCTGACTCCGACTAGAGGAACGAGCGCACTTTACCGGTTGCCGGCAGACAATGAAGGAACGCGAATCGTGATCATTAGCCACCGCCGATGGCGGTGGCAGCAGGGCTGGCTCAGGCAGCCCGCAACAACGGCAGCGGCAGCTCGCGGGTAGCGCGGGCCTGCTCCAGCAGGCCGGCTGCCATGTCCAGGCAGGAACCGCAGTTGGAGCCGCAGCCGGTACGCATGGTCAGCTCGGACACCGTATCGCATCCGGCAAGCGCGGCTTCACGGATCTGGTGATCGGTAACTCCATTGCAGATGCAAACGTACACGGCTTGACGCCCCTGAACCCGGCACGTAGCGGCCGTGTCAGCATTCAATCGCAAATGCGAATGGTTGTCAATTTCGGACGTTAATCATTATTAATCTTCTTCCCGCGCCAGGTTCCCGGGCGTCGCGGACGCTTGCGCGGGCGGTCATGGCCAGCACTGCTGCCTGGCATCCACGCCTCCTGTGCGGACGCAGGCATCGCCTGCACGCCCTGGCCGGCGATACCCCGCGCCAACGGCGCCAAATGCCGCAAGGCGCGTGCGTAAACGCCGCGCTTGAAGATCACCACATGCTCCACCGGGTACCAGAAATCCACCCAGCGCCAGTGATCGAACTCCGGCGTGTCGGTCTCATCAAGACGCACATGCGCCTCGTCGCCAGTCAGCCGCAGCAGGAACCAGACCTGCTTCTGGCCAATGCAGACCTGCTTCTCGGTATGGCGGATGGCCCGCGTGGGCAGGCGGTAGCGAAGCCAACCGGGGGTCGCCCCCAGGACTTCGACGTGTTCAGGCAGCAGGCCGGTTTCTTCCTGCAGTTCGCGATACATGGCCTCGACCGGGGTTTCGTCGGTGTTCATGCCGCCTTGCGGGAACTGCCAGCCATCCCGGCGCACACGTCGTGCCCAGAACACCTGCCCGTCTTCCCGCATCAGCACGATGCCGACGTTCGGTCGATAGCCGTCCGGATCGATCACGATGCGGACTCCTAAAATTTCTACTGTCGGGGACTCTGCCATGGCTGCTGTCATGCCACAAGCAGAGAAAAACCTGTTGACAATATGGCGCAACACCACCAGAATTACCGGCTCCCAAGGCTATGTAGCTCAGCCGGTTAGAGCACAGCACTCATAATGCTGGGGTCGGTGGTTCGAGTCCACCTATAGCCACCATGGGACGCAGGTTTGACCTGCACTACAGCCCCGTCGCCAAGCGGTAAGGCATCTGACTCTGACTCAGACATTCGGAGGTTCGAATCCTTCCGGGGCTGCCAAACACAAAAGGCCTGATCGAAAGATCAGGCCTTTTTTCTATTCCACCCCGCCACAGCCAGGCCAACCAATGGGCCGGATGTGCGATAATCTTCACGCACCATAGCCCCGTCGCCAAGCGGTAAGGCATCTGACTCTGACTCAGACATTCGGAGGTTCGAATCCTTCCGGGGCTGCCATTTAAAAAAGACCAGATCGAAAGATCTGGTCTTTTTTTGTGCCTGGCATTCCAGTTTCTGGATTCCGGGCTTGGGATGAGCAGAGCAAAGACCCAAGAGCCAAAGCACCCCTCCCCAACCCTCCCCTGCGCTACGCGCAAGGGAGGGCGCAAGTGCGGCACTTCCGCGCGCCGGATGCGCATCGGGCACGGCCATCCGCCCCCTCCCTTGCGCACAGCGCAGGGGAGGGGAGGACTTTGGCTTTGGCCGCGCGCCGTCATTCCCGCGCAGGGGGGAATGACGGCATACACCTGAAGCAAATGCCAAGAACAACGAACCAAATGCCAATGCAAATGCCCAAAGGCAACAACCGGGCACCTGGCTCCAAACTCAAACCCCAAAAACGACAAAAGCCCGGCCGAAGCCGGGCTCTTGCTTTCCCAGTGGGATTCCGGAGAACCCCACCCCGAAGCGATTAACGCTTGGAGAACTGGGTGGCGCGACGTGCCTTGTGCAGGCCGACCTTCTTACGCTCGACTTCACGGGCGTCACGGGTCATGAAGCCAGCCTTGCGCAGCTCGGACTTCAGGGTTTCGTCGTATTCGACCAGCGCACGGGCGATGCCCAGACGGATCGCACCGGCCTGGCCGGTGGTGCCGCCACCAGCAGCAGTGACAAGAATGTCAAAGCTTTCGGTGTTCTGGGTCAGTTCCAGCGGCTGACGCACGATCATGCGTGCGGTCTCACGGCCAAAGAACTCGTCCAGCGGACGGCCATTGACGGTGATCTTGCCAGTGCCCTTGCGCAGGAATACGCGGGCGGTCGAGGACTTGCGGCGGCCAGTGCCGTAGTTTTGAGTGATAGCCATGATTAGATATCCAGAACCTGCGGCTGCTGTGCTGCGTGCGGATGCTCAGTGCCTGCATAGACCTTGAGCTTGCGGTACATCTGACGACCCAGCGGGCCCTTCGGCAGCATGCCCTTCACAGCGGTCTCAATGACGCGCTCCGGGTGACGCTCCAGCGCCTGCTCCAGGGTTTCGGTCTTCAGGTTACCGATGTAACCGGTGAAGCGATGGTACTTCTTGTCCTTCAGCTTCTTGCCGGTAACAGCAATCTTGTCGGCATTGATGACGACCAGGTAATCACCGGTGTCAACATGCGGGGTGTAAACCGGCTTGTGCTTGCCACGCAGGCGGCGAGCCAGCTCGGTGGAAAGACGACCCAGCGTCTTGCCGGCGGCGTCAACGAGGTACCAGTCGCGCTGGACGGTCTCGTTCTTTGCAGTGAAAGTGCTCATAAAGAACTCAGGTAGGTCGGGCTGATTGCGGCGAGATGAACCACCGGAACTTTGCCACGCGTTGTGAAGGTAAAACAGAAGAGGCGGAATTGTACTGGCCACAAGCCCCTGGCGCAAGCCAAGCCCTGAACGCCGCCCTGCCCTGGCCTTGGCAGCTTCGCAGCCAGCGGCGAGAATCGGGCATACCCCACTGCACTGCCCGCCATGATCACCGCCCGCGTACATACGCCGCTGGACCACCTGCTGACCGAAGCGCAACGCGCCCTGGATACGGTGTTCGGCAACCCGCCGGCCGCCCGCCCCAACCCGGCTGGCGACACTCCGGAGGTCGTCCTGGAGCCCGCCGAAGCCCGTCACGCGGCCGGGCTGATGCGCATCAACCACGTCGGCGAGGTCTGCGCGCAGGGCCTGTACTTCGGCCAGGCAGCGGTCGCCCGTGACCCGGCCACGCGTGCGCACCTGCTCGACGCCGCACAGGAAGAAACCGATCACCTGAGCTGGTGCGCCGACCGCCTGCGCGAGCTGGACAGCCGCCCCAGCCTGTTCAACCCGCTCTGGTACGCAGGCAGCTATACCATCGGCACCCTGGCTGGCCTGCGCGGCGACGGCTGGAACCTGGGCTTCGTGGTGGAAACCGAGCGCCAGGTGGAAGCGCATCTGGATGAGCACCTGCAGACCTTGCCACCCGCCGACCAGCGCAGCCGCGAGATCCTCAAGGTCATGAAGATCGATGAAGCCCGCCACGCCGAGCACGCCGAACATGCCGGCGCGCGCAAGCTGCCGTTCCCGATCCCGTCGGTGATGGCGCTCGCGTCCAAGGCAATGAAGGCCGTGGCCTACCGGATGTAACGCCCCACATGTAGAGCCGAGCCATGCTCGGCTGGGGCCTTACCGGTTGCGCTTCACCTGTAGTGCCGAGCCATGCTCGGCAGGGGCATTACCGGTAGAGCCCCTGCCGAGCATGGCTCGGCACCACATGACTGGTCTTCTGCATAAGGCCCCTGCCGAGCATGGCTCGGCACTACCCTGACTACCGTCAGCTGACCAGCTTCAGGCCGATCACGCCGGTCACGATCAGGCCGATGCACAGCAGACGTGGCCAGCTGGCGCTGTCGCCGAACATGATCACCCCGGCAATCGCCACGCCAACGGCGCCGATTCCGGTCCAGATCGCATAACCGGTACCGACCGGAATGGTGCGCAGCGCCTGGGTCAGCAGCCACAGGCTGATGCCGGCAAACACCACGGTGAACACACTCGGCCAGAGCCGGGTAAAGCCTTCACTGAACTTCAGGCCCAGCGCGAATCCAATCTCGAACAGGCCCGCAAGCAGCAGGTAAATCCAGGGCATCGCAATTTCCTCTACAAAAAAGACAGCGGCCCGGTGATTTCGCACCGAGCCGCCGTCGACAAACGTCTGCATTGCTGCAGGGCGGGCCGTCCCGCCTGTTTTTGCGCAGATCGGCGTGCCGACCTGCGCGGTTTTGCTTACTCGGCCAGGTTGCGGCCGTGGAACAGCTCTTCGATCTCGCGGCGCAGCAGCGCCTCGATCTTCATGCGTTCCTTGAACGACAGGTTCTTGGCCTTCTCTTCGAACAGGTACTTGTCCAAGTCAAAGTCCTGCAGGTGCATCTTGGTGTGGAAGATGTTTTCCTGATAGACATTGACGTCGAACATCTCGTAACGCGACTTGATGTTCTTGGCCAGGAAGTTCTGGATCGAATTGATCTTGTGGTCGATGTAGTGCTTCTTGCCCTTGATGTCACGGGTGAAGCCACGCACGCGGTAGTCCATGATCACGATGTCTGATTCCAGACTCTCGATCAGGTAGTTCAGCGCCTTCAACGGCGAAATCACGCCGCAGGTTGCCACGTCGATATCGGCGCGGAAGGTAGCAATACCTTCCTGCGGGTGCGTTTCCGGATAGGTGTGCACAGTGATGTGCGACTTGTCCATGTGCGCAACCACGGCATCGGAGATCAACTCCTTGCCGGCCTGCTTCTTGTCGATCACCGGTTCCTCGGAAATGAGAATTGTGACCGAGGCACCCTGAGGGTCGTAATCCTGACGCGCAATGTTCAGGATGTTCGCACCGATGATTTCAGCCACATCGGTGAGGATCTGCGTGAGTCGATCGGCGTTGTATTCCTCGTCGATGTACTCGATATAACGCTGGCGCTCCTCTTCGGTACGCGCATAGCAGACGTCATAAATGTTGAAGCTCAAGGCCTTGGTGAGGTTGTTGAATCCTTGCAACCTCAGGCGAGGCAACGGCTTGACCACGGCGGTCGATCCTGTAGATGGTGGGAAAGGCGGAAGTATGGGGCAAAGTGCCTCCCTGTGATACTTGCACCGTTATGCCCGTTTGCCCCTTATGCTCGGCGTCGTTAAGCTTACTCATTAAGCAAGTTCATCCAAACTGTGAACGCCATCATGAGCCTAGGTAACGCCAACACCGTGTCAAACGTGCGTCTTGCCTCCAGCCCGCTGGCGCTGGATATCGCTACCATCGACCGATTCCTGGCTCACAGCCACCGCCGCCGGTACCCGGCGCGGACCGATGTGTTCCGTCCTGGCGACCCTGCCGGGACCATGTATTACGTGATCAGCGGCTCAGTCAGCATCATTGCCGAGGAAGACGACGACCGGGAACTGGTGCTGGGCTACTTCGGCGCAGGCGAGTTTGTCGGCGAAATGGGCCTATTCATCGAGTCGGACAAGCGCGAAGTCATCCTGCGCACCCGTACCCCCTGCGAGCTGGCCGAGATCAGCTACGAGCGCCTGCACCAGCTGTTCCTGGGCCCACTGTCCGTGGATGCACCCAAGCTGCTGTACGCGATCGGCTCGCAGATCTCCCGGCGCCTGCTGCATACCAGCCGCAAGGCCAGCCGTCTGGCCTTCCTGGACGTGACCGACCGCATCATCCGCACCTTGCACGACCTGTCCAAGGAACCGGAATCGATGAGCCACCCGCAGGGCACCCAGCTGCGCGTTTCCCGCCAGGAGATCGCCCGACTGGTGGGTTGCTCGCGGGAAATGGCCGGCCGCGTACTGAAGAAGCTGCAGGCCGACGGCCTGCTGCATGCCCGCGGCAAGACCGTGGTGCTTTACGGGACGCGGTAGCACCCGCGCTGATACGTATTCACGTATCAACCCCATGGTTTGCGGAGCAAACCATGGGCCCCAGCTCATCAGCTCCCAATTCCCCGCGCCTGCCGGCGCGCCCCCTTTACCAAAGGGGGCTGTCTGGCTTGATTTACCTCGGGAAAGCTCCCTACCTGCGATCCGGTAGCCCGGGTAAGCGGCGCGCGCCCGGGAGTCTTTGCGCGTTGGTGGCTATGCCATCAGACGCCCGCCAATCGATGTGATATCCACCGACTTCCCGGGTGCGCCGCACCTGTTCGCGCTACGGCGTTGAAGTGTGATGTCTGTCGGCGCCGGAAATCTCATTCGCCATTGCGAATTTCCAGGCTATGTCGTGCTCGATGCCACGTCAGGGCGCCATTCCGAGCGCCGTAGTGAATGGTTACTTCGCTGACATAGCTGCGAATTAGCGACCGTTTGGCGCTGATATCGGTCAGGATTCAACCCAAACCATTACTTTCCGATGTAGCTTTCCTTGACCTGCCCTGCCCCGGCCCGCAGGCTTGGCGGATGGAATTTGGCAACGAATTTTACTGGTTCATCCTGATCGGCCTGGGCGCGCAGCTGGTGGATGGCGCGCTGGGCATGGCGTTCGGGCTGATTTCCTCCTCGGTGCTGCTGAGCATGGGGCTGCCGCCTGCGGCAGTCAGCGCCAGTATCCATACCGCCGAGGTGTTCACCACCGGTGCTTCCGGGGTCTCGCACCTGGTCGCAGGCAATGTGGACAAGCGCCTGTTCTTTCGCCTGGCCATACCCGGCGCCATTGGCGGGGCCATCGGCGCCTACGTGTTGACCCAGCTGCCGGGTGATGTCGTGCGCCCGTTCATCTACCTCTACCTGCTGGTCTTGGCGATCTTCATCCTGGCCCGCGCAGCCGGCAAGTTCATGGCCAAGCAGGAAGTGAAGCGGGTGCCGGTACTGGGCTTCTTCGCCGGCCTGCTGGACGCCACCGGCGGTGGCGGCTGGGGGCCGGTGGCTACGTCCACCCTGCTGGCCCGTGGCGGCCAGGCCCGCACCACCATCGGATCGGTCAACGCAGCCGAGTTCGTGGTCACCTTGTCGATCTCGGCAACCTTCCTGCTGTCGATGGGCCTGCAGCACCTGTCCATCGTCGCCGGCCTGCTGGTCGGCGGAATGATGGCCGCGCCGGTGGCCGCGCTGCTGGTGAAGCGGGTCAAGGAGCGCTGGGTATTGATCGCTGTCGGCGTACTGGTGCTGTCGATCAGCCTGTTCCAGATTGGAATGGCGGTGGTGAAGCTGCGCGGAGCTTGAGGCGCTTGAGGCGATATTGCTCTTGATAGCCCCTCTCCCGTTCACGGGAGAGGGGTTGGGGTGAGGGCAGCTTTTGCCTTAAAGCCTTAAAAGCTCCCCTCATCCGCCCTTCGGGCACCTTCTCCCGTAAACGGGAGAAGGGATGTCGGCTTCGGCAGGCCTTGCTGGTGCGTCAAAAGCCCCCTCATCCGCCCTTACGGGTAACTTCTGCCGCAAGCGGGAGAAGGGATGTCGGCAACGGCTGGATCGTTGCCCTCCGCTTTAAATTACCTGGGCAGCGGCTTGCCGCCGCGGCCCGGACAGCCCCAGTTGAGGATCGGGGTGCCGGCCGGCAACACCTTGCCGAAATATTCCACCCGCGAGTGCTTGGGGTTCACCACTACCGGCGCCTTGGCGGCCTTGAGCAGCGGCAGGTCGGCGGTGCTGTCGGAATAGGCGATGGCGATGTCGCCATAACCGCGCTCGCGCAGCATGCGCATCTTTTCTTCGTTGTGGCAGTGGCGGGTGGCGCCCATCGCGCCCATGCGCGGCCCCACTTCGCTGCCGATCACCGGCACGCCCTGCTCGGCCACGAAGGCGAGGATGGCGCGGGCCAGCTCCGGCGGTGCGCCGGTGGCCACGATCACCCGGTCGCCGGCACGACGGTGCGCGGCGAATACCTGCAAGGCATGCGGCAGCAGGTGCTGGCGGATTTCGTCCTCGTGCTTGAGCACGTACTGGTCGATCACCTTGTTGAACTCACGTGCCTGGTGCAGGCCGAAGGTGGCAATCCAGACATAGCCGGAAATTCCGAAGCGCCGGGTCGGCAGCATCGCCACCAACGGCCCCAGCAGCGGCGTGGCGAGAATGGCCACCAGCAGCCGCAGGGGATTGCGCTTGATCAGCCAGGCGAACAGGTGGCTGCCGGAATCGCCGTCGTACAGGGTGTGATCGAAGTCGAAGACGACCAGTTGCGCGTCATCACGCGGGTTCGGGTAGGGATCAGTCATGCCGGGAAGAATAGCTGACGCAGGCCCTCGCCTGGCTCTTCGACGCGCATGAAGGTCTCGCCAACGAGGAAGGCATTGACCCCGGCGCCGCGCATCAACGCCACATCGGCCGGGCCCATGATGCCGCTCTCGGTGACCAACAGGCGGTCGCGCGGCACTGCGTCCTTCATCGACAGCGTGTTCTCCAGCGAGACTTCGAAGGTGCGCAGGTTGCGGTTGTTGATGCCGACCAGCGGCACCGGGACCTGGATGGCGCGCTCCAGCTCGTCGATGTCGTGCACTTCGACCAGCACGTCCATGCCCAGCTGCATCGCCAGGTCGGACAGCTCGGCCAGCTGGCGGTCGTCCAGCGCCGACACGATCAGCAGGATGCAGTCGGCGCCCAGCACACGCGCCTCGACCACCTGGTACGGGTCAATGACGAAATCCTTGCGCAGCACCGGCAGCGTGCAGGCTTCGCGGGCCTGCTGCAGGTAGGCGTCCGCGCCCTGGAAGAAGTCCACGTCGGTCAGCACCGACAGGCAGCTGGCGCCGCCGAACTCATAGCTCACCGCAATGTCGGCCGGGTGGAAATCCGGGCGGATCACGCCCTTGGACGGGCTGGCCTTCTTGACCTCGGCAATCACCGCCGGGTCGCCGTTGGCGATCGCCGCGTTCAGCGCATTGGCAAAGCCGCGTACCGGCGAGGCATCGGCCAGGCGCGCCTTCAACTCGACCAGCGGCACGCGGGCGCTGCGCTCGGCTACCTCCTGCACTTTGCGGGCGAGGATGGTGTTGAGGATGTCGCTCATGGATCTGCTTCCTGGAAGACGGCGCTGCTGACGCGGTTGATTGGGGGATTATCAGGGATTGCCGGCCAATGCGCGGCTGGTGGCGACGTACTGCAGCATCCGCTCGCGGGCGCTGCCGTCGGCAATCACCGCGCGGGCGCGGGCCAGGCCGTCGGCGATGCTGTCGGCGACACCGGCCACATACAGCGCGGCACCGGCATTGAGCGCGACGATGTCGTTGGCCGGGCCCGGCTGGTTATCCAGCACCGCGCGCAGCATGGCGATGGACTCTTCCGGGTTCTCCACCTTGAGGTTGCGGCTGGCCGACATGGCGATACCGAAGTCTTCCGGATGAATCTCATACTCGCGCACCTTGCCGTCGCGCAGCTCGCCAACCAACGTGCCAGCGCCCAGCGAGATCTCGTCCATGTTGTCGCGACCCCACACCACCAGCGCACGCTCGGCGCCGAGCTCGCGCAGCACGCGCGCCTGGATGCCGACCAGATCAGGATGGAACACGCCCATCAGGATATTGGTGGCGCCAACCGGATTGGTCAGCGGGCCGAGGATGTTGAAGATGGTGCGCACACCCATTTCTCGGCGTACCGGCGCGACCACCTTCATTGCCGGGTGGTGCATGGGCGCGAACATGAAGCCGATGCCGGTCTGCTCGATGGCTTGTGCGACCTGCTCGGGCTGCAGTTCGATCACCGCGCCCAGCGCTTCCACCGCGTCGGCGCTGCCGGACTTCGACGACACGCTGCGATTGCCATGCTTTGCGACCTTGGCGCCAGCAGCAGCCACCACGAACATCGAGCAGGTGGAGATGTTGAAGGTATGCGAGCCATCGCCACCGGTGCCGACGATGTCGACCAGATGGGTCCTGTCGGCGACCTGCACCGGGCGCGCGAACTCGCGCATCACCGTGGCCGCGCCAGCAATCTCGCCGACGGTTTCCTTTTTAACGCGCAGGCCAGTGAGGATGGCCGAAGTCATGGTAGGCGAGATCTCGCCACGCATGATCTGCCGCATCAGATCGACCATCTCGTCGAAGAAGATCTCGCGGTGTTCGATGGTGCGTTGCAGGGCTTCCTGCGCGGTGATGGTCATGACAACTCCAGAATCAGGAAATAACGATGTAGTCGCTTTGGCTGTGGATGCCGGCGTGCGCGCCACGTAGCAACTGCACGTGCAGGCCACCGATCGGGCCGACCGGCAGGCAGCTGTCCACTTCCAGCAGGGCATCGCGGTGCGGCTTGATCCACTGCGCCTCGGCCTGCGCCAGCGCCTTGCGCTTGGCCTCGACCGCATCGGCAGCGACCACCAGCAGATAGCGATGCGCTTCGCCGAATTCGCCTTCGACGTAGCCGCCGAGGTTGACGAAGAACAAGGTCGGCGCGTCGGCCGCAGGCGCGTCATCGCAGATGCGCACCTGCCAGTCGTCGACGCCATCGACCGTCATCCATGAATCCAGATGCAGGCCTGCAGCCTCTCCGAACCATTGCTGGCGCAGCTGCGGGTAGGTCTGCTCGATAGTCGGGCCAACCCCGAACACCACGTCATGCACTTCGGTATTGGCGCGCGCATGGCGGCCACCGAGCATCACCACGAACAAGCGGAAATCTTCCAGGCTCACGGCGTCGGCCTCGCGGCAAGTGCCAGACGCAGGCCGAAGCCGATGAACAGCACGCCGGCCAGCTTGTCCAGCCACTGCATGCCACGCGCAGCCCACCGGCTGCTGCGCACACGATCGGCCGCCAACACGTAAGCCGCATTGATCGGCAGCGCATTGACCATGAAGATCAGGCCCAGCAGCGCGAACGCCAACGGCTTGTTCTGCACCGAGGGCGCGATGAACTGCGGCAGGAACGCCAGGAAGAACAGCACCACCTTCGGGTTCAACACATTGGTCAGGAAGCCGCCGGCGAATACCTGCCACCACGAACCGGCACTGCCGCTGCTGGCGGCGATATCGGCCTGCAAGGTCGACTCACCGATGTTGCGCAGCAGGCGCACGCCCACCCACAGCAGATAGGCCGCGCCGATCCACTTGATCACGGTGAACAGCGTTGCCGAGGTCGCCAGCAGCACGCCCAATCCCAGCGACGCCAGCAGCACATGCACCAGACAACCGGCGCTGATGCCAGCGATGGCGGCAAACCCGGCGCGACGGCCACCGCGCAGCGAGCGGCTGATGATGTACAGCACATCCGGGCCCGGCGTGAGGTTGAGCAACCAGCCGGCCAGCATGAACAGCAGCAGCTGACTGGGCTCGATCAACATGTGCGATCCAGGAAGTTCTTCATCAGCGCGTGGCCGTGCTGGGTGAGAATGGATTCGGGGTGGAACTGCACGCCCTCGACCGGGTACTCGCGGTGACGCAGGCCCATGATCTCTTCCATCGAGCCGTCCGGATTCTCGGTCCAGGCGGTGATTTCCAGCGCCGCCGGCAAGGTGTTCTTGTCCACCACCAGCGAGTGGTAGCGGGTGGCCTCGTAGCGGTCCGGCAGGCCGGCGAACACGCCCTTGCCTTCATGCCGGATCGGCGAGACCTTGCCATGCATGATGTTGCTGGCGCGGATCACGTCACCGCCATAGATCTGGCCGATGGCCTGATGGCCCAGACACACACCGAACAGCGGAATGCTCGGACCGAGCTGGCGGATCACCTCCAGCGACACACCGGCTTCGTTCGGCGTCTTCGGGCCGGGCGATACCACGATGTGCGAAGGCTTGAGCGCGGCGATCTCGGCGACGCTCATCGCGTCATTGCGCACCACCTTCACTTCGGCACCCAGCATCTGCAGGTATTGCACGAGGTTGAAGGTGAAGCTGTCGTAGTTGTCGATCATCAACAGCATGATTCAGTTTCCATCGCTAATCAGGAATATGGCGTAGACGTTTTCGGTGTAGGTGATCGGACCAGCTATCAGCTGCTCACCGGGCGATGGTGCGGCATAGCCCACATTGCGACTACCGCTAACCTGTACCCGGTCGAGCGAATCGCCCTCTCTGAGGAAAGTGTCCGCTCTGTTTGCATTCGACCAGCTGCCAGCCTGTACACCGTAGGCAAAGCTGGGGGCAACATCTGAAATCGTGTAAAGGCCGATGATCTTCGCGCCATAGGCATCGGCGAGCCCCTTGGCTGACGCGCGCGTCTGCGCAGCCGCTTCGGCCTTGAGTTCGGCACGCAGCCGCGCTTCACCCGAATACATGGGCTTTGCGGTGCTCACCTGCACTTCGCTGCTGGCATTCAACTCAGCAAGAAACGCCTGCAACTGCTCTGGCTTTTCGAAGGAACCTTCCAGATCACGACTGACGGCGGTGCCCACAAACACTTCTTCATCGTCCTTGTAACGCGTGGATGGCTCGATGCTCAGGTTGTCCATGCGCACCGTCTCGGCAATGGCGCCGTGCTTGGCGAACAAGGCCATGGTCCGCTCCGCATTGGCCTGAACCTTGCGCCGCGCGATATCGGTCTGCATATCCACCGACTCCAGCGCGATCTTCACCACGAAGCGATCCGGCATCACCTTGCGGCTGGCATCACCCTTCACCAACAGATGCGGCTGCGACGGAATGGAGTTGGCCTGCGCCCACGCCTGCGGAACAGCGGCAAACAGCAGCGATGACCACAGCAACATGTGGGGCAACTTCATGCGGCACTCCTTGTCATGGTGAGAGAAACATCTGCATTCGATGAAACCAACGTGCGAAACGCGGCTTACAAGCCCTTCGCCGCCTGCGCAACCGCACGGAACAGCGCGCGGCCCTTGTTCATGGTTTCCTGCCATTCGGCATCGGGGTCGGAGTCATAGACCACGCCGCCGCCGGCCTGCACGTACAGGTAACCGTCCTGGATCACCGCGGTGCGGATGGCGATGGCGGTATCGGCATCGCCGTTCCAGCCGATGTAGCCGACCGCGCCGGAATAGACATTGCGCTTGACCGGTTCCAGCTCGCGGATGATTTCCAGCGCGCGGATCTTCGGTGCACCGCTGACGGTGCCAGCCGGGAAGGTTGCGCGCATCACATCGCTGTAGCTCAGGCCGGCCTTCAAGGTGCCGGTGACTTCGCTGACGATATGCATGACGTGGCTGTAGCGTTCGATCACGAACTGCTCACCCACCTTGACCGTGCCCGGTTCGGCGACACGGCCGACGTCGTTGCGGCCGAGGTCGATCAGCATCACATGCTCGGCACGCTCCTTGGGATCGGCCAGCAGCTCGACTTCCAGTGCCTTGTCCAGTTCCGGCGTGGCGCCGCGCGGACGGGTGCCGGCGATGGGACGCACGGTGACGATGCCATCGCGCAGGCGCGCCAGGATCTCCGGCGAGGAGCCGACCACCTGGGTGCCGCCGACATCGATGAAATACATGTACGGCGACGGGTTCAACGCACGCAGCGCGCGGTAGACATCGATCGGCCGCGCACGGAACGGCACGCGCAGGCGCTGGCTCGGGACTACTTGGAAAATATCGCCGGCACGCACGTATTCCTGCGCCTTGCGCACCACCGCGTGGTATTCCTCGCGGGTGAACGAGGACTGGAAATCCTGCTCGTCGATGGCGTCGGACACCTGCGACTGCGGGTAACCGGCACCGCCCTGACGCAGACGGTGCGCCAGCTCATCGAGGCGACGGTTCGCGCGTGCCCAGGCCTGCGGCTGCGCCGGGTCGGCGTGCACGATCAGGTACAGGCGGCCCTTGAGGTTATCGAACACCGCCAGCTCTTCGGACAGCATCAACAGGATGTCGGGCGTACCAAGTTCATCCGGCTTTTCGCCCGCGCCCAGGTGCGGCTCGATGTACTGGATGCACTCGAAGCCGAACCAGCCGACCAGGCCGCCGGTGAAGCCCGGCAGGCCTTCGAGCTGCGGTACCGAGTACTGCTTGCGCAGTACTTCCACCTCGGCCAGCGGATCGGCTACTTCGCGGCGCTCGACCACTTCGCCCAGCTCGCTGACTTCCAACGTGTGCCCACGGAAGCTGTAGATGCGGCGCGCAGGCATGCCGATGATGGAATAACGCCCGAAGCGTTCGCCGCCTTCGACCGATTCAAACAGGTAGGTGTACGGGCCGTCGGCGAGCTTCAGGTAAACCGAAAGCGGCGTGTCCAGGTCGGACAGCACTTCGCGGACGACGGGTACGAAATTATGCGGGTGTGCGCTGTGGCCTTCAGCGGCCAGCTGCTGGAACTGCTCTTGCGTGATCAAGACGGCTTTCCTTCCGGGAATCGACGATGGCGGTACGGACGACGGCAACGGGCCACCATCGCCACCAGCGGCGAGCGGAAGAAAGGGAACGCTTGGTCGTCAAAATGGGCACCGGGCAACTTTACCGCAAGAACGGCGCCCGGTGTGCATCCGCAACATGATCAGATGCTTGCAGTGGCAACGATTCAGCCGCCCAGCAGCGGTGTTTCCGCCGGCAGGTGCATGCGTACCCGCCCGGCCACACACTGGATATGGAAGCGTCGCGCCTGCAGCGGTTCACCGTCCAGGTTCAGGGTCAGCGGCTGCTCGGACTCGATCCACAGCTCGCGCAGACGCGTCCGTTCAGCCACTTGTTCCAGCGCGGCATGCTTGCCTTCGCTGAACAAGGTGCCGAGGGTGGACATCAGCTCGCCGGACAGCTCCGGGACGATGGTCAGGTCTAACAGTCCGTCATCGAGCAGCGCCTCGGGGCACAGTTGCTGGCCGCCACCGGCCTGTCGACCATTGCCGACACCAAGTGCGATGAAGCCGCCCTGCCACTCGAATTCCTCGCCACGGATACGTGCCTGGATCGGCTCGATCCGGCCCAGCTTGCCGATGCCGGTGATGACGTAGGCCAGACCGCCGAGCATCTTCTTCAGGCCTTCGTGGGTTTCCACCGTCACTTCGGTACCAAAGCCACCGCTGGCCAGATTGGCGCACCAGTGCACCTTGCCGTCACCTTCCACACGCAGCAGATCGATGGGGCGCGCCTGCGTCTGTGCAGGCAGCTGCAATGCCTGCAACGGTTCGACCGGAATGCCGGCAGCGGTGGCGAAGTCGTTGGCGGTGCCCAATGGCAGCAAGGCCAATGCCGGCAATCGCGACGCATCCTGCCCGGTGTGCGCCAGCGCCTCGGCCACTTCGCTCAAGGTGCCGTCGCCGCCGCCAGCGATCAGCAGCTGCGCCTGCGCGGCGATGGCTTCGCGTACATAGCGTTCGGCGTCGCCTGCTTCCCAGGTCACCCGCACCTTGAGGTCCTGCCCCTGCCCGCGCAGCTGGGTCACCGCTGCACGCACGGCATCGTCGCCAGCGGACTTGCCATTGAGGATCAGGTAACAGGGGGCTTGGTGCATGCGCTTCTCCATTGAAGGCGCGCAGCCTAGCAAGTGGATTGCTGCGCCCGGGTGAATGTCACTGTGTTGTCACAGCGCATGCGGAGAATGAAAGGCCATAGCAAGGACGACGGATGGAGGCAGGATCAGCCTCCGGCATATTCCCCGGCCGCGACGGCAACGTCGCGGCTTTTTTTTTGCTTCACCTGTAGTGCCGAGCCATGCTCGGCTGGGGCATTACCGATAGAGCCTCTGC
>NZ_JBRREF010000038.1:0-43247 GCF_056760135.1 Stenotrophomonas sp. STEN023
CCCCCGCCCCCCCCCCCCGCCCCCCCCCCCCCGCCCCCCACCACACCCCCCCCCCCCCCCGGGGGGGGGGGGGGGGCCCGGGCCCCCTGCCCCCCCCCCCCCTCGCCCATGGCGATAAGGCAGTCGGCTCCTCTGAGCGACGCCCTGGAAGCACGATATGAACCCTGCCCTCGACAGGATTCCCACAGTTTTTGCGTCGACAGTGATCTTTCGTGATCCGTTGCGGCCCCGGCCTTAAATTCATCTCGCGCGCGAAGCGTCTTACCTGACTTCCACGCTGATCCCTGATCTTCCACCACCCAGTCGGTCATAGCCACTCTTCAGACCGCATCGATCGCCTTGCATCGACGTAGGCACTTCTTTCACGTGGCGCCATCTCCCGGATACGAAACGCCCCCAAGTGCCGCTCCGGCCTGCGTCCAATGCCCTGTTCCTGCAGTCTTCGATGATCAACACGATCTGCGATGCCATTGCGCTGCAGGTGCTCGTTAATGATGCTCGCAACCATGTGCCGCGTCTCGATTAAGCCTTCACGTACCTGCACGCTCGTTCTTCCGCATGCGTCCTTTCTGCACCCGCCCGTTTCAGGCCTAGCAGGGTTGTACCTGCGGAACATCTGCGATGCTGATCGGTTGATTCCATCGGGCAAGCGATCTGACACCATCAAGTGCAGGTGCAAGTTCACTCCTCCTTCGAGCGATGCGACAGGCGCATGGACTGCGAACTCATAGGGCTTAGCACCTGCTAAGAAGCGAATGAGATCCTTCACCAGGTCTCTCGATCTGGAGTCGATAAGCTCATTGGGGAGCGCAACGATGAACTCCCTGTACGCGGCTCCATTTATCCGCTCATTTGCATCTGCCGCTGACCAGAATCTTCCTATGTCGTCCTCTGCCCAGTCAGGCAAGTTTCCGTACCCCGTATCGACGAGGTCTTCTCGGGACCCGTTCTTGCCATCTCGGCGAATGTAAGCGCCATGCCCAGTCGCTTTGCCTTTGGAACCAGATTTGAGCTGTAGATGGAAGATTGCCATGGTTGACCTCAGTTTCGGTAATGAAAAAGGCCAGTGACGTCGGTCACTGGCCTTTGTAGTACGGCTGAACTGCTGCCGTATTTGATTTTTAGGAGAAACGGTAAGTGCGCATCGCTATTCCCCCCCTACTACTAGCTACTTAGTCACTACCAGTTGGGATCACTCTGAACACCCCGTGCAACTTGCCTTCTCTCATACTTTATGCAACTACACGTAACGTTTTACGTATCACTACCGTTTACTGGCCCCATGCCGTTGGGCTAAGAGCCATCAGCTTCCCGCTATGCACTAGATAGCGAACCGTCACCTTCACAGACGGACAGCATGCAGCGTCATCCGGCCCCTGTTCGAGCTTGACCATATTCACCACGCCATCCAGAACCATCAGCTCGTCCACAGCCTCCTGATACGCTGCGACGATCATCGAGTTGGTGGACTTCAGCACACCGCCCTCTCGCGTGAACGCCACCATGTGTGTCGCGTACGAGTTCCCGCCGTCGGTGGCATTTAGCATGTAGACAACCACCAGGTCCTCTACACCATCACCATTGAGATCAGCGGTGAATGAGCGCCTGACTTCAACATCCTCTTCCGCTTGGCCGTACACGAAGGCCTGTCGAGCGATGGCTTCATTGATCACCTGATCATCTGTTGCTGCGGTTCCCTGCGTAACTCGCTTACCTGCTTCTTTCTCAGGCATGCAGTCCACCTCCTCCGCCTGAGTTGCCGTCAGGCCTGCAGGCACCTCACAGCCGGCCAGGTTTATGTCGCCAGCCTGCGTCAATGACTCTTCCTTCTTGCAGCTTGCCAGTGCCATCACTGCGGACACCAACAGCAGTGGTACGCCTAACTTCTTCATGAGCACTCCTTCTCTATGCCTGCTTCTATGAGGCAAAACAAAATCACGGGGTATAGGCGGACGTGCTTGCGCACGTCCGCCCTTATCGAACGATCCACCCTGCACTACCGCTTATCGGATCCGTCACAGACCCAGCAGTCCGGATCCAGGCCGCGGGCGATCTTGTCAGCCCGGATGGCTTCCTGCCTGGCCTTGGACGCAGCCTCTCGCTGCGAGGGTGTCTTCAGGCGAATCGACCCGTACCGCTTCTCAGCCTCTGCCAGCAGTACGTCTTGCTTTGGCGTCAGCGTGAAGTCATCGCTCTCGGAGATCGAACGGTGGAGTGCCCACATTTCTGGCTCTGTCAGGTACTCGGTGCCGTCCTGCAGGTACCGGGCCTGCGAAACCAACTTGCCGCTCTCGTACGTCACACGCTCTGAGACTGCCCCGTTCTGCTCCCAGTAGGCCTCCCATACGCCAATCGGGACACTCCCCCTGAAGCTGCCTTTTGTCTTGACCTTGCCGTCCGGGTAGTAAAGGACGGCCTCACCCTCCAGTGCACTATCGACTGCAGCGGCTTCATAAGAGAGCTGCTTCGGGTTGTCAGCGAAATAGATCTGGATACGCCCGTTGACCTGTCCGTCCTTCATCCCAAGAACAACACCTGGATTGCCAGCCTTGGTGTGGAACACGGTCTCCCCGTCGAGACCTCCGTCTGTGCGTCGACCTTCATATGCCACCACCTGTGATTGGGGGTAGCGGCAGATGTAGTGGCCTCCTACCAGACCCTCCTCTACGTCCACATCGCAGACGTAGTCCATGTTCCCAAGCAGTGCCGTCATGCTCGTGGGCTGATTGGTATTGAGGTTCTGGAAGATCTTCCGCAGCGGCCCCAGCAGTGGTTCGATCTGGCTGTGAGGTACACCCGTCACCTGACCATCGAACGGCTCGTTGGCACCGGCTTCGTAGATCTTGCCGTTACTCAGGTCCGCGTTGCGCCAGTCCAGCACTGGCTTGCTGCACCCAGCTAGAAGAAGCGCAGCCGTCATGGCTGCTACGTATTTGATGCGTTTCATGAGATTCCTTGTGAATGAGATTTCAGAGCAGGCCGCATAGGGGCATGACAGACAGCTAAGTGCACCGCTGTCGCCAGTGCGGCCATTGATCTATTTGGGATGGCCTGTCAGCGATTCCGACACTGATTGGCAGCTATTCCGAGCTGGTCCACGAAGTCCGCCGGCGGATAGCCCTGTGCGTCGATAGCCAGAAGGCCCTTTTCGCCGTAGTGCTCCTGCAGCTTGTCGACGGCGCATTTGCAGTTGGACTTGGATCCACCACCGCTCATGCAGCTGTCGATGAACTGGCCTCGGACCTTATCCAGTTCGCTGCTGCACGCGCACAGGCCCAGCGTGATGAGTGCAACCGTGAGCATCTTTTGGATTCTCGATCCCATGCTTATCGCCTCCTCACGAACACGAGCAGGGAGAAGATCACCACTATCCAGATCAGCCCGCCGATCATCTTCCCCAGCGAAGGAAAGACCACTGCGGGCCAGATCAGGCCCTGCCCAAGGTTGTAGAAGAAGCCCTTGTACGCGTAGCGGCCCCAGAAATCGAAGCAAACCGCTGCGATTAGCACGGTCACGCCGTACAGGCCTATCAGGTACCTCATGTCATTCCTTTGTTGGTTGAAGTCAGTTGGTTTCTTGCAGGTACTGGCTGACAGCCACGAACAGGGTTCGCAGGTCATCAGGGTTGGGGATGCTCAGCGAGGCGTAGTGCTCGCCATGAATCCGGATATGAGCGCCATGTGCGGTGATCTCGGTCAGACAGCCCAGTAAGCGGATGTCTGCCTCCTCGAACTTGGCCTTGCTCCGGATCTGACCATCTGTGATCAGAACCCCTTCCCTGGCACCGCCAAATACGGTGTCGTCGATAAGCGCGACCACGTCTTGGGCACGGATACCGCCGCCGTAACTATCTAGGGCGCCTAGGAGCTTCTTCCTCGGGATATGGGGAGCGACGAACACCCGCTCGAAGGGCTCGTTAACGAACTCCAGCCCTTCCAGTGCTTGGCGTAGCGAACGTAGCGGTGGAGGCTGGGTGGGCTTGGCCTGCTGAGCACGCGGCTCGAGAGGGGGTTTAGGTGCGGGCCCTGACTTGATTGAGACGGATGCTTGGGTCCGATCAAACCTTTCGCGCTCCTCGGGATCCTTGAGGACTGAGTACGCCTTGTTCAGGGCCTGCATCTTCCCCGTCGCCCACTTGACGGCGGTGTCGTCCCCTACGGCGTATCGATCGGGGTGGTACTGGCTCCGGCGCCCCTTGTAGGCAAGTTCGATCTCCCAGAGATTTGCCTCGGGGCGAACCCCGAGGACTTCGTAGTGGTTTTCTTGCGACATCCATTTCTCCGTAGCGGGCTACTCGGGAGGCCCCTGTAACCAACTCCTGCTTGACTAATCGACCCTCTATCTGTGAAATAGAGTCTGCCACACTGATAGAGGGTTCGTCATGATGGGTGCCCATCCGATCGCATCGATTCCTGCGTGTCTGAAGCCCTTCGCTCCCTGTTCGCCGCGCGTCTTGTGCAGGCCCGCCAAATGCGCGGGCTAAGCCAGCGCGCCTTGGGAGATCGCATGGGACTTGGAAAGGAAAAGGGCTCATCTCGGATAAATCGCTACGAACACCAAGTCACAGCCGTTGGCTTTGATAGCTTGGACACGTTGGCTCAAGTACTTGACGTACCACCAGCGTATTTGTTGGCCGATTCTCAGGAGATGGCGCAGACAATCTTGCTGTTCTCCAATATCGCGCCGGAGAAGCAAGCAAGCGCTGTTCAACTTTTGGAGCTATTGCAGCAGAATCCTGATTTGATTGAGCAGTTGCATTTGCTTGTACCGGATCTGGTCACTAAGCCTTAGGCATTAGCGCTACATATCCGCCTGCTCCAGCAGCAGCGCCTTTGCTAAGCAATTACCCGCACGATTACGAAGGCGAGTTGCAGCCTCTCTGACCCTCGCTCTTTGACGCCAGTTCCCTGAGTCGGCCGACTTCTCCAACTCCCTAGCCTGGCGATCTAGTTCCGCGGCCAAGGCACGCGCTTGCGGAGCCTTGGTCACCGACCAAGGCTTTCCTTTTTCTTTCATGGTTTGTCTCCCAATCGCTTGTGGCTAGATGTAGCCGAGTTGAGCCATGGACGTGTGCTGATCAGCTGCCACTACGAAGTGATCGAGCACCCTCACCTCCACCAGCGCCAATGCGTCCTTCAGACGCGATGTAACTGCGCGATCCGCAGCTGAAGGCTCGCAATGCCCACTTGGATGGTTATGAGCGAAAAGGACTGCAGCTGCGTTCCAGAACAAGGCGCGTTGGACCACAACCCGCGGATGGACCTCTGCACCATCGATGGACCCCGAGAACAAACGCTCTACGCCTATCAGTCGATTGCGGGTATCCAGGAAGGCAACCTCAAAGTGTTCACGGGCTTCGCCTCCAATGCGAAGACGGAAAAAGCGACCTGCCACGTCTGGATCGCAAAACAAGGGGCCGGTGGTTGAGGCCCTGGCTTCGAGGATCCGCAGTGCCTTGGCGATCATTGCGTCATCACGCCCACTGGCGCTCTCATGAGCGTTCTCGTATCGATCTCCTGCAGCTGGATTCGAGGTCATGCAGCCTCTCCTATCAGCTCGTTCCAGGCTCTTTGCTTCAGTAGAGCTCCTTGACCGAACCAAGCTGCATCAAGCCTGTTCTCCGTGCTTTGTGCCCGACGATGGTGGTCCACGAACTCGGTAATGCTATTGAGAAGACCGAAAGCGGTTCCCTTGCTAGTCCGCAAGCTCGATCCTCTACCTTCACCGTCATACAGGGCCTTCACCTTGGCAACAGCCCTCTCATTCACAGCTACCTTGTCGCGCTGGGCTGTTTGATAGGTCAGCAGTCTTCGGAGCATTGAGTCGACCGAGTCCGGATCGACCGGTGTGTCACAAAGGGTCCGCATGCGTTCAACGAAGCCTTCCCAGCCCGCGACGGTGATACCCAACTGAGTCTTCACCTTGTCCGCATCAAAGGTGCTGCGATGCGGCACCTTGATAGCTCCTGCTCGCTCTCCCACAGCGATATGCAAGGTGTTGTTGCAGACAACCCTTACGGAGGTGAACTGAGCCGTGGTGGCTAGCGTTCCATCGCAAGCCGTTGCTAGCAGGAGATAGCCATTCACCTGGTCTTGGCCCTTCAAGGCAACGCCCTTCCCCGTCTTGGCTAGCGCCCAGAACCTCCGCCCGCCCCGAAGAACGCCGGCAGTCTCCAACTCAAAACCGCTATGGCGTGTCAGATCCCGATAGAACTCGAGGATCTCCCGCGGCTGGACGACCTGGTAGCGCTTGGATACGACAGCGAGAGGGCGCTTGGTATCAGAGCGGTAGAGCACTTTCTGGCTCGGAAAAGCACGCGCGGGGTACTGCTCATTTCTGTCTGTGACAAAGCGAACCTCAGCCTCCTCCAGAGACCAGTTCATTCCAGCGCGCTCACGCCAGACATCAATGGACTGACCTGACGCCAACTGGCTCCCGATGCCATGCCAGGGAACTTTTCCTGCATAAGCCATGGTTTCAACGTGATGCATCTTGATCTCCTTTCATCGACGACATAACGCACAAGGCCCGGACAATGCCGGGCCTTGTGGATATATTTCGATGGTTGGTTTAGTCGTGAGAATCGCGCCCGAACTGGTCCGGACGGGTAAATGAACACCGCGCTACGGCCGATAGGATCGCGGCGGCTACGATGAATACGCAGTAAAGGAACTCAGACTTATCTTTCATACCTTGCACTCGAAGTGATGCGCCTGCGCGCGGAGCGCAGGCAAAGCAGGAGGATCCTGCTTCAACGTAGTACTAAGGGTATGAAATAATTTCCAATCAAAAACGGAACTTTGATTTAGCACAACGCCCACGCCAGGTACATGCCGGCCGGTGGCTAGTGGCTGACCAAGATCCTTCTGTTAATTGAAACAACATGGGAATTTGGTAGCTGATTGATATACATAAATGCTAGATGCCAGTGGATCATTACGTATCCGACCTAGTTCATACTCTCTGCAACAAGGGGCGCATGAACGGTGCCAAGAGCTACTTCCAACAACTCGCATTGCACCTAATACTTCCAACTGATCACAGGCCGAACTCCCGCTTGAAGTTCGATAGCACTTCGTTGGTGTAGTAGTAGTCCGGCTCGTGCTTCGCCGCACGCACCATCACCTGGAAATCCGGGTTCTCCGGATCATCGGAGTTGAACTTCACCAAGCCAATACCAACCACGCCGGCAAGCGCATCCAGACGCTTCAAGTCGGACTGGTTGGAGTTGCGGGGCACAGCGATATAAACCCGATGCGCGAAGAGCTTGTAAGCACAGGCTTGACCGAAGGCGACGATCAGGCTCTGCGTGTCAATTTTGATTTCGACGGCCAGGACTTCCGTCGTGAATTTGATCGGATCACTTGGCTTGGCCGCGTACAGGCCGATGACATCGGGCGTGCCCCACTTCCCGCCCGCGCCATTGCCACCAATAGGCTGGGCGACAGTAACCTCTTCCAAGTCGTTTTCCAGCCAGTCTGCAAAGGGCTGATAGAAGTCCGATTCGCGGTGCTTGCCCGCAATCGTTACAGGCGCTGCCGCAGGCGTGGCATCAGCTTGCGCAGAGCCTTCGATCGCGTAAATGCCCCGATCGGGTCGAATGACATTGGAATGCGGGTGGTTGCGATAGTGATGAAGCGATCCAGCCACCGTGTTCTTGTTCTCGTCAGGCAACGCTGCCCGGACGGCGCGGTGTAGATCAGCCCAGCGGATGCCCGTAGGGTTGGCCTTGATGATTTCGTAGGCGGCGTCGGCCACCCGCTTGCGCGCCGTGGTCATCCCCCCCCCTTTACCGCGTGCTTCAGCTGCTCGTGGATATCCCGCCCCTGCTCATCCTTCTTCGTGGCCATGAGGTAAATCCCCTGCCCCTTAGATGCCTTTTGCCACAGATGCCCCATCTGCGCTTTAGCCTTGCTGTCGTCGTTGGATACTCGATCCCCACCCTTATATTCCACAACCAGCAAGCGCCCGTCTTTGAGCTTGGCGACGAAGTCGGGATAATGGTTACCGGAAGCGGTGGGAATTGAGAACTGGGTCTTATGGACCAGGTTGCGCACCCAAAACTCCACCTCATCGAGCATGTCAAGTGCCAGAGCGCAGGTGAGCTCCTCCGCCAGTTTTCCATCCTTGCGCTTGTGCGGTAGATCGCCTGGGATGGCGTAATAATGCTTCTGCCATTTAACCTTCGCCTCGCATGGATAGCGCATCGGGTAGGCATTCGGGTCGAACTTGAAGGCATGGTTGAAGCTGGCCTCAACCGGTGCATCACTGGCAAACAGCACTGTCTGGTAATTGCTCTCTGACGCCTTGATACGCGCTTGGGCAATCTGCTCATCAAGCTTACGGGCGATGACATATTTGCCCCGCACCAACTGCGTCAGGTCAAAGCCACGCTGGAACAACTGCTGCATGCCACGGCGGATCCACTCCACCAACTCGGGCTGTGGGACATCCAGCGCTCGCACTCGCCGGTCTAGGAAGTCCACCAGTTCCTTGTCGGTCCACTCCACTGCCAAACCATGCATGTAGGCCACCTGCGGCTCGGCCACCGGCGTCCAGCCCACTTCCTGACCTTCGATGTCCACCAGAAAGGTCTTGGTCTGCTCGCTGTAGCGGAAGGTGGCCAGGTCCGCCGGATAGTCGTTGATCGACCAGCCATGGATGTCCAGGAACAGATCCGCGCGGATTTCCAGCGCCAACATCCCTTGGATAAACATCAGCTTTGGCACCTCAAACGCCAACTGCCTCTGTGCAGGCGTTTCCCGCACGGCCGCAGTGCGCACATTGTGGTGTGCCAGTCGCCTACCTGCTTCGGCCTGCAGCCGCTTTGGCAGCGTATCCACGATCGCCTCTTGCGTAGCGTCATCAACCTGACCCTGCACGGTGATGACGAACTCCGTCTTATCCTGGCTGGGCTGAACTTGAACCTTTCCCCGATCGGCCGCCGGGATGTTAGTCAGGTCCGGGGCCTTGGGGAGTATCAATGTCAAAGTTGGCTGGGCGAAGGTCGTGCCCGAGCCACCCTTCAACGGAAGTTCTGGCGTGATCGACTGCTGCGCTTCCACCGGGTTAAAACCCATGGCCTCCAAGTCGTCCGTCAACTCTTGGGCCACCTGACCAAAGCTAGGACTCACCACATGCGAGTAAGCCTTATTCAACTCCTCCTGCTTGCGCTTCCGCGCATACGGCATGCGCAACACACGACCCAGCAATTGCTCGATAGCGGTGCCTGAGCGCTGCTGCGTGAGCGAGCACAGAACATAGGCAAAGGAGCAATCCCAGCCTTCCTTCAACGCGTCCTTGGTGATGATGATGTTGACTAGGCATCCGGGATCGAACAGGTCGATGTCATCCAGGTCCCGCTGATCGCCCGTGGCAATGGCAATCTGCTCCTTGGGTATCTGCTCATTCTCGACCAGGTGCTTGTGCACAGCCTCCACCGTGGCTGTCATGTTCTTGTTTTCGGCCTGAATCAACAGGATGGGCCGCAGGTAGTCGGGCGCCTCACCAGGTGCGAGCATTGCCAAGTAGGACCGCCGCTGCAATGCAGCCTGCAAACACTCCTCCCAGCCGTCCACATGCTCTTTGAGCACGACCGGCAGCTTGATCATGTGCTCCGCTTTCAGCTCGCTGGCGGACACGCGCACCAAGATGTTGCTGCTCATGTCAGGCGTGGCTGTCAGCTCCACAATCAGGCTCGGCGCCAGGCGCTCGTAGACTTGGTAGGACAGATTCGTATTGGCGTTGTGCGCCTCGTCGGTGATGACCAGCGAGCGGTGCAGCTTCAGGAGGTTGGCGAAAGAGTATTTGGATCGGCCCGCTCCCTCCTTCATTTCCAGGCCCGACAGGTCCGAACCCGTAATGAAGTGCGGCTCTAGGTCTTCCTTGTCTGCGTAGAAATCCCGGATTTCGGTGTCCCCAACGCGAGCGGAGGCCATCGTGCCAATGACCAAGCACAGCTTTTCATTCAAGTCCTTTGGGCGAATCTGGCCGTTGTCGGCGATGTCGAACACCGCGACATTACCAACGCCGAACGCCGCATCCAGTTCCCTGCGATACGGATGTTTGGGATTTCGGAACGCCTCCAGCGTCTGCGTCTTGATCTGCTTGCTGGGAACCAGCCAAAGCACCAACGGGAGCTCCCGTTCAAGGTAGGAGATGGCCGCTTGCTTGATGATGTGCGCCCCCAACACAGTCTTGCCGCCACCCGTGGGGATACGCAGGCAAACATAAGGAACGTCTTCCAAGCTCTCAACGGGCTCCTTCGTATCACCCAAAATGGGCCGGTAATACACTGCGTTGCCATCGGCCTGGGCGGTGGCTTCAAAGGCTTTGGCCGGGCCTTCCACACGCGCCTGCGCGAGGAACAGAGCCAGACGTTTCAGAGATCGGTCCTGATACTCCTTCAAATCCATGTTAGCGCGCCTTGAGGTCGTAGGGGGTTTGCTTGAACACGATTCCCAGGCTGGCTAATCGCTCGGGACTCAATCGCGTTGCTTCGCCGTAAATGACCTTACGGCCTTCACACGGAGGCAGTTCGGACAGGAGTTTGAGCGTTAGCACGTTGCCGCCCGATACACTCTTGTCGCCTAAGATTCCGTTATAGAGCAGGTAGTATCCTGTGCCCTCGTGCTCGCCTAGGAAGGCCGTCTTTGGAGCACGAGTAGAGCGCGCGGTGCCGGTCTCGGCGAACCACACATGCGCTGCCAGCCACTCAAACTTGATGCCCTCTCGGATGTGGTTGTTCTCATCGAAAACGGACGGCCCCAGGCGGTAGTAGCGAAAGCCTCCGCCTCCTTTCCAGCCCACGGCCTTGGAAATCCCCGATTGCTCACCCTCGACTACCGCCTGCAACCGCGGCTGGCACTTGGACTGCGCGTGTTCGCCCCGCTCCACGCCGATCCACCTGCGATTCATCTTGTGGGCGGCGGCTGCGGTTGTACCCGATCCTAGGTAACTATCCAGCACAATGTCGCCCTCCTGGGTTGCCAGATCCAGGCAGCGCTTGATTAGCGCCTCGGGTTTCTTGCTCTTGGGGAACTCAACCCCTCCTTCCTTATGTAGGTTGTTGGACAACAGATCGTCCCAAAGCGTCGTCAGTGGCTCACCAGCCACAAGCTCGCCATCGACCTCTTTCAACTTTCCCGAATAAAAGATGATCCGCTGCCCGCCGATGAAATACATGTCCGAATGCTCTTCACGAGCCAAGTGCATGATGTTCGTGGGCTTAGCTAAGGATGCATCGATCATCTCCTGAGCTTCCTTGCTCACGGCGTTGTAGTCAGGCCGCACGAACTGCGCCACTTGCTTGGCATGCTCAATCACGAAATCATTGAGATAGGCTTCCAAACCGTCCCCAAGCTCCTTTTTTAGCTCTGCCGCTTTCTTGCCAGCTGCTTCCGCAACCGCAGCCGTGAGTGTTGTGAACTTCCATTTGGAGTGGTGCTCATGCGGGTTGATCAAGAACTTCCCATAGCGCTTGTCGCGCTCGCGGCCGGTGAACACGCGGCTGGGCTTCCACTCGGTCTTGTTCTTGGCGTAGACCAAAATGAAGTTGGTGGTACTTACCATTCCCGGGTTGATGGCCTTGTGGCCAGTCGGAGCTCCCTGCTTGAAGGACACGACGGCCACCCTGTTCTTCCGGCCCATGATTTCATCAAGGATGGCGATCAGGTAGCCAAGCTCGTTGTCGTCAATGTGCACGAACAGCGTGCCGTCTTCGGACATGAGCTGCCTCAGCAGCTCCATGGCCGGATAAATCATCGACAGCCAGATCGAGTGCTCCAGATTGTCGTCGTAATTTTTGAACGCCTGGCCTGTGTTAAACGGGGGGTCGGCGTAGACGCACTTCACTTGCCCCCCGTAGTAGGGCAACAACGCCTTCAAAGCGTCCAAGTTGTCGCCCTCGATTAGCATATTAGGCGCATCGGCGTCACCCACGTCCAGCTTCTGGACGGACTCCAGCAGCCGATACGGGGCTCTGCCTGACAAACCAAGACTCTGCTTGCGATCTAACCACTCCAACCACGGCATCAGGCGCCCCTTATCAAACTTTCTCGACTATGCCCAAGTATACCGACGCATCCAATGAGAGCTTCTCTTTCCCGTTCCACATTGCGGAAGAAGGCATTGAGCTCTGAAGTCTGACTGTCATTCGCTTGGAGTTCCCATCAGACCAACGCTCGTCGACTGGGTCATACGCTTCCATTACACACTACAGAAGAACACCTTGCTCGGCTGCTGCCGAGCAAGGCCATCTAACAACCCAAGAGAAGAATCAGCCTACCAACTTTAGCTACGGCTGACCTTTTCCCTTCAACTTATCCAAGTAATCTGCCCATGCCTGCATCATCTTCCTGCGCTCCGGCAGATGTTCTGCCCGGTTGTAAGCCGCTTTAATAGGATTTCTTTCAGAGTGAGCAAGCTGCCTTTCGATTGCATCTGATGTCCATCCCATCTCATGCAACAACGTCGAGGCCATGCTCCTGAAGCCATGCCCGGTCATGTCGTCAGTCCCGTAGCCCAGGCGTCGAAGAGCTGCATTGACAGTGTTTTCGCTCATTGGATCCCTCGAACTACGAACGGACGGAAATACGTAGCGCCCTTTTCCCGTGACCGGCCGTAGCTCCTCGAGCACCGCAACTGCCTGTTTGGATAGAGGAACAACGTGAGCTATTCCCATCTTCATTTTCGTTGCAGGAATATTCCACTGCTTAACAGCGAGGTCGAACTCTCCCCACTCCGCCTTACGCAACTCACCTGGACGGGTGAAAACTAGTGGAGCAAAGCGGAGCGCACATTGCGTCACGAGTTGCCCCATGTATCCATCAATCGCGCGCATCAACTCCCCCACCTTCGCGGGGTCAGTGATTGAGGCGTAGTGCCGATTCTTGGCCGTCTTCAAAGCACCGCGAAGAGCACTGGTCGGATCGCGATCCAGACGTCCTGTGGCCACAGCGTAGCGAAAGACCTGCCCACAGATTTGGCGAAGGCGCTGCGTGGACTCGATCTTCTCCTGAGCCTCCAGTCTGCGCAGCACCGCCAAAACCTCTGCAGTTCCAATCTCGTTGACCTGCCTTTTACCCAACCAAGGGAAGGCATACGTCTCGAGCATCCATGCCGCCTTCTCCCGCGTTGACTGCGCCAAGTCCCCCCGGGACTGAAGCCATTCGATGGCTATCGCCTGGAAGCGGACATCCACCGACAATTTGGACGTGAGCTTGCTCAACTGCTTGTGCTCGGATGGATCGCGTCCAGCACGAAGTTTCGCCCTAGCCTCATCCCGGGCTTCTCCAGCTTCCTTCAACGAAACCTCGGGGTACACCCCGATCGCCAGCAGCTTCTCCTTTCCATCCCAGCGGTACTTCATCCGCCAGTACCTGGCCCCATTGGGCATCACATGCAGATAAAGACCTGCACCTGCTGCCAGCTTGTACGGCTTCTCCTTGGCCTTCGCATTGCGCGCGGCCATATCTGTCAGTTGCTTAGCACCCATTGGGGGTACATCCTCCTTGCTGAATTCCATTTTCCAAAATGTACCCCCACTTGTACCCCCAACGTCGCTGGATGTACGTGGACAAGCTCGGACCAAAGCGCACAAAAAAGCCCGCATTTCTGCGGGCTTAGTATGAATTCTGGACTTGCTTGGACGCCATAGGATCAGGTGATGGTGCCGCTTATCCGAATCGAACGGATGACCTACTGTTTACAAGACAGTTGCTCTACCAACTGAGCTAAAGCGGCAAGGCGTGTTACGTGCTGCGGTTGCGCGATGGTAGCGCTGCAACCTGGGGAAAGCCCAGTCGAAACCGATGCTTCCCGATCCTCGCGGTGGCGGGGCGCGCCATTCTACCGCAGACGCGCGCAATCCAACGACTGTTGTTGGGCGGCAGCGGCGCGCTGCTTCAAGCTGGCCGGGGTAGCGGCACCGGCGGTGGCGGTGTCCAGCCACCAGCTGGCGGCGATTTCGGTGCCGCTGGTGGCCAGTTTGGCCGGGAAGCCGGCGGCGGTCAGGCTGGCCAGGCGGCGCTCGGCGCCTTCGCGGTTGCGGTATTGGCCCAGCGCGACGGCGTTGGCTTCCTCACCCTGGGAGACGATGAAGTAATCGCTGAAACCGGCGTCGACGATGCGCTTGGCAGTGGCCTGGGCTTCCTCGCGTGAGGCCGCCGGGGCGATCAGCACCCGGTAGCTGCTGGCGGCCTTGCCCGGCACTTCACGCAGGCGCGGGCGCGCCGCATCGGCGCCCAGCGCGGTCAGCGCCGCCTGGGCCTGGGCCTGGGTAGCGTAAGGGCCAAGACTGGCGCACTGCACGACGGCAGGTGGTTTCACCTCCGCGGGCTTGGCTTCGGTGGGCCTGGTTTCTACTGCTGCAGTGGCAACTGGCGGCACTTCCGCAGGCTTGGCAGCAGTAGTTGCAGCTGGCACTGGTGTGAGCGCAGCTGCATCCGGTGCCACTGCAGGCGCGGCCTCAGCCACAGCCGGTGCAGCCATATTGGTGCTGCCCGCTGCAGGCGAAGGCAACACTTCCAGACTGGCAACGCCGGGCTCGGGACGTGGTGCAGCGACGACCGGTTCAGCGCGTGGTGCCATCCACCACAGCGCGACACCAACATTGAGGATGGCCAGCAGGACGATAAGGAGGCGGGTCAGCATGCGGTGATCCTACCCGGCGCACGCGCCGTGGTGAACTGCCCAGCGCGCCAGCCCGTCCAGCACCAGCGCAGGCCGGTAATCGGCATCGGGCAGCAGCGGCAGCAAGGGCAATGCACCGCCGCCATGTACCACCAGCACCGGCTCGCTGCCGAGCAGCTGCTGTGCCTGGCGCAGGCTGCGCTCGACCAGCGCCACTGCCGCACCATCACAGCCGGAAGCCAATGCATCAGCGGTGTCATTGGCGAACTCGGCGTAATCGCCGCCCGTGGCCGGCAACTGCACAGCGCGCGCATGCAAGGCTTCGCGCATAACTGTTGGCGAAGCGCCAATACGGCCGCCACGGTGCAGGCCATCGGCATCAATCAGGTCGATGGTCAGCGCGGTGCCAACGCCGACCACCAGCACCGATTGCCGGGCGGGCGCGACTGCCAGCAATCCGAGGAAACGGTCCACGCCAAACTTCTCCGGGCGCGCATAGGCCACGGTTACGCCGGCACACTGCGGCAGGGTTCTGGCAACGTGCACCGTGCTGAAGCGGCTCTGCAGGATCTGCATGACTTCCGCGGTCAGCGTTGCCGATGCAACGCTTGCGACCCACGCGGTATCGCCTTGCGGCAGGGCATCCAGCGCGCTTGCGGTGATCGCCTCGGCGCCATGTGCCCAGGCCTGCACGCAGCCGGCGCGGTCGCCTTGCAGTGGCGCGAATTTGAAACGCGAATTGCCCAGGTCAAACAACCAATCGCTCATGCCGCCCTCACGCTGACTTCGCCGGCATGGAAACAGGTTTCCCGCCCATCAATATTCACCCGCAATGCGCCGTCCTCGGCCAGCCCACAGGCCACGCCATCGTGCAGCACACCGGCTTCTTCCACCCGCACCGCACGGCCCTGCAACACATCCATGGTCGCGTAGCGCGGCAGGAACGGGGCCAGTCCGTACTGTTCGAATTGCTCAAGCGCCGGCAGCAACGAGGCCAACAAGGCCGCAACCACGGTATTGCGCGACACCTCGGCGCCGGCCAGCGTGTCCAGATCGGTCCAGGGCTGGCCGATGTCGGCGGCGGTCGCCTGCGGCATGCGCACGTTCAAACCCAATCCAATCACCGCCCGTGCCGGCCCGGCGAACTCGCCGCCACCCTCCACCAGCAGGCCGCCGAGCTTGTGCCCATCCACCACCACGTCGTTCGGCCACTTCAGCCCAGCATGGCTGAAACCCAGCCCGTGCAGGGCTTCGACCACCGCCACGCCGACCGCCAGGCTCAGCCCGCCCATCCGCGACAGCCCGCCGCCAAAGCCGCGCGACAGCGACAGATAGACATGGGCGGCCAGCGGCGAGGCCCAATGCCGGCCACGACGGCCGCGACCACCGGTCTGGCGCTCGGCCAGCAGCACCGCCGTTCCGCGCTCAGGCGCGCTGCGCTGCAGCAATTCCGTGTTGGTGGAGCTCAGTGTCCAGCCTATTTCCAGTTCGGACAGCAGTGGCAACACCGCCACCGGCAGGCCCGCGCGGATCTGTTCCGGGTCCAGCAGTTCCAGTGCCTGTGCCAGCCGGTAGCCGTCGCCAGCGCGGCCTTCGATCACCACGCCAGCGGCGCGAAGTCCTTGAATTCGCTTCCAGACGGCCGCCCGGGTCAGCCCCAGCTCGCGCGCCAGCGCGTCGCCGGACAACGCTCCGGCTCCCAGCTTGGCCAGCAATTGGCGGTCATCCACGGCAGTTTCCTCACAACAGATCGGGAAATTATGCGGCAAGCCCCCGAGAGCGCCCAGCGTCGGGGCCCATTTCCGGAGAAAAAGCAGGCTAGAATCGGAAATTCGCCCGCCCTTGGATGTTGACGATGCGCCACCTCGCTCATTGCCTGATCCTGTTGCTGGCGCCGGTTGCAGCGCAGGCTTCGGACGCGCTCGGCGGCGCTGGCCAAAGTGCGTGCAGCTACGCCCCGGCCGAAGTGGAGCGGGTAGCCGCCCCGGCTGCCGCCGTTGGCATCGCCAACGCCCCGCCGGCAACCCCGGTCCCGGCCAAGACCGCCACCCCGCGTGCTGCCGGTGGTGGCAGCGACGATGACCTGCTGCCGCGCCTGCGTGCACCGCGCTGGCACCGTCTGCTGCCCGGAATGTTCCGCTGATCCAGTCGTTGTTGCGCTGGTGGCAGCGCACCCCGCCGCCGCTTGATGACGCCCTCTGGCAGCAGACCTGCCGGCATTGCCTGTGGCTGTCCGGGTTATCCAGCGAACGCGAACGCAAGCTGCGGGCGCTGGTGGCGCTGTTCCTGCAGCGCAAGACCATCATCCCGGTTGCCGGGCTGGAACTGGACGACGGCCAACGCATGCTGCTGGCCGCCCTGTGCTGCCTGCCGCTGATCGAGTTCGGCCGCGAAGGCCTGCATGGTTGGTCGGAACTGGTGGTCTACCCGGATGCTTTCCGCGTACGCCACAGCCATACCGATGCTGCCGGCGTGCTGCATGAGTGGGATGACGAGCTGATCGGCGAAGCCTGGGGCAGCGGTCCGCTGATCCTGTCGTGGGCCGATGTGCAGGGTGATATTGCGGATCCGCAGGCCGGCTTCTGCGTGGCCGTGCATGAGATGGCGCACAAGATCGATGCACTCGATGGTGCCATCGATGGCACGCCACCGTTGCCGCGCGAGTGGCAGCGGCAATGGGCGCAGGATTTCCAGCAGGCCTATGACGCGTTCTGCGCGCAGGTGGATGCGGATGTTGAGACCGTGATTGATCCCTATGCGGCGGAAGCGCCGGAGGAGTTCTTTGCGGTGGTCAGCGAGTATCACTTCTCCGCACCGGAACTGCTGGCGGAGACGATGCCGGCGGTGGCCGCGCATCTGCGGCGGTTTTATGGGCCGGTTGAGGCTGGGCTGCGGTAGAGCAAGAGAAAGATCAAAAGCGAACCCCTCCCCAGCCCTCCCCTACGCACCACGTGCGCAAGGGAGGGAGCAGAGCAC
Organism: Stenotrophomonas sp. STEN023; assembly: GCF_056760135.1. Taxonomy (NCBI): domain Bacteria; kingdom Pseudomonadati; phylum Pseudomonadota; class Gammaproteobacteria; order Lysobacterales; family Lysobacteraceae; genus Stenotrophomonas; species Stenotrophomonas sp. STEN023. The sequence continues at coordinate 17,608 of NZ_JBRREF010000038.1, forward strand.
GCGCTTTCGCTCCCTCCCTTTGGCGCAGCCAAGGGGAGGGTTGGGGAGGGGTCGGTTTTTGACCTTGGCTTCAGCTCAAGCGCAAGAAACACAAAGAACACGCACGCGGCCGGCAACACCCAGGCCTGCTCCAGAACTAGATACCCGGCGGCAAGGTCACTTCAAACCGGGCACCGCCCAGCTCTTCCGAACGCTTGACCTGCAACTCGCCGCGGTAGGCCTTGATCAGGTCCTGCACGATCGACAGGCCAATGCCGTGGCCCTGCACGCGCTCATCGCCGCGCACGCCACGCTGCAGCACCTTGGCGATGTTGTCTTCGGCAATACCCGGGCCATCGTCATCCACCGCCAGCACCAGACCGGCGCGCTTGCCGTTGCCGGCAGTGATCGGCTTGGCGGTCAGCAACACGCGGCGATTGGCCCACTTGAAGGCGTTCTCAAGCAGGTTGCCCAGCAGTTCCTGCAAGTCACCCGGTTCGCCGTAGAAGTTCACGCCCGGTGTCACCTCGAACTCGCAGAACACACCCTTGGCGGCGTAAACCTTTTCCAGTCCGCGCACGATCTCTTCGGCCGTGGTCTCGATCGGCACGGGTGCGGAGAACAACTTGTGCCCGGACGAGGCGGCGCGTGCCAACTGGTAGGACACCAGGTTGTTCATGCGTTGCAGCTGCACGCCGACTTCTTCGCGCAGATCGGCCTCGTTGCTGGTGCCGCTTTCCAGCTGCGTGCGCAGCACCGCCAGTGGCGTCTTCAAACTGTGCGCCAAGTCAGCCAGGGTATTGCGCTGGCGTTCGAGGTTCTCGCGCTCGCTTTCAATGAAGGCGTTGATGCTTTCGGTCAGCGGCTCCAGCTCGCGCGGATGCAACTCGCTCATGCGCTCGCGCTCGCCGCGCTGCACGCGGGTCAATTCGTTGATCACGCGCTTGAGCGGACGCAGGCTCCATTGCAAGACCAACGTCTGCAGCAGCAACAGGATCAGGCCGGTAACGCCCAGCCAGAACCATACCGCCGCACGGAAGCTGCGCAGCTGCATGCCCAGCGCGCGCGAATCCTCGAGCACATAGATGGTGTACGGAAACTCGGATTCGGGCGCGCCATCGCCGCCCCATACCAGGCCCATGCCGTAGCGATAGACCTCGCCGGGCGTGCCGTCGATCTGGGTGATGGGCAAGGGGCCTTCGAAGACTTCCTCGCGCGGCTTGAGCGTGCGCTCACTCACGTCCGGCAGCATCGGGCCTTCGGCCGACATCGAGTTGGCGACGTGGCCGGGCATCACAACCTGCAGGTACAGGCCGCTGCCGGGCACATCAAAACGTGGGTCCGGTGGCTGTTCGCGGATGTACAGCGAGCCATCGCGGGTGAAATCGATGCCACCGGCATAGGCGGTGGCGTAGTTCTTCAGGCGTTCGCTGAGGTTGTCACGCGCAGTCTGGCCGAAGGCCGCATCCAGCGCGTAACCGGCCAAGGCCAGGAAGGCCACCAGGCCCACCGAGGCAGCCAGCAGCTGGCGCGCCTGCAAAGAGCGGGGCCGCCAACGCTTCAATAGCCACTGACGGCCCGTCATGACGCTATGCCCCTACGGGGCTCAGCCCTCGTTGCGCGGGATCGCGAAACGGTAACCGCGGCCACGCACGGTTTCGATCGGCTTCAATTCGCCATCCGGATCGAGCTTCTTGCGCAGGCGGCCGATGAACACTTCCAGCACGTTGGAGTCACGGTCGAAGTCCTGCTGGTAGATGTGCTCGGTCAGGTCGGCCTTGGAGACCAACTCACCGGCATGCATCATCAGGTACTCCAGCACCTTGTACTCGTAGCTGGTCAGGTCGACATTGCTGCCGGCCACGCTCACCGTCTGGGCGGCCAGATCCAGCGCCACCGGGCCACATTCCAGGGTCGGCTTGGACCAGCCAGCGGCGCGGCGCAGCAGCGCGTTGACGCGGGCCAGCAGCTCTTCGACGTGGAACGGCTTGACCAGGTAGTCGTCGGCGCCCTGCTTCAGGCCCTCGACCTTGTCCTGCCAGCTGGAACGGGCGGTCAGGATCAGCACCGGGAATTTCTTGCCTTCGTCACGCAGCGCGCGGATCAGCTCCATGCCCGACATCTTGGGCAGGCCGAGATCGATGATGCCCACGTCGAACGGCACTTCGCGGCCCATATACAGGCCTTCTTCGCCATCCTGAGCGGCATCCACGGCGAAACCTTCGCGCTTGAGGCGGGCCGCAAGGGTTTCCCGCAGCGGGGCTTCGTCTTCAACCAGAAGGATACGCATGAACTCTCCCTAGTACTTTGGGCCGGCCTGAGGGCCAGCGTGTGTATTCAAAAACCACAACCACTATCGCTGTTCAGGAGTTATCGCCGCGTGGTGGCAGCTCCGCCCGCTGGTCGCGCGGGTGGTCTCGTGAAGGCGAAGGGTCGTCCATGTAGCGTACGCGCCCACGGTCATCCATGTATTTGACACGATTGATGTCACGGCCGTCATACGGCACGCGCTCGGCACCAAGAATGCGCCCACCGGTCTCGCGTTGTACACGCCGCACAGCATCGGACAGCGAGCGGTCGTTGCCTTGGCGGGCCACGCGGGCACCACCATCAGCCGTGGCAACACGGGCGTTGTCACCCCGGGCCTGCTGCGGCTGCTGCGCCGACGCCACGACCACGCCAGGACCAACCACGACCAGCGTGGCAATCAGGGTGACCAGCAGACGACGACGGGAAAGCGAATGCATGGGACAGATCCTAGCGGACGGCGAGGCAACGTTCAAAATTCGTAAACCACAACCGGCAGAGATTTTCCACGGGCCTTACGAAATCGAGCCAAATTCTTGATTTTTAGGGGTGAATCCGATCTGAACCCGTCCGCCCATCCCGCGCACTCGTTCAGCAAGCTGACCGGACAAAGGCCCCTCCCCGTCCTGATCGCCGGCTCAGGCAACCCGCTCTGCCTGCCGACGGGTGACCTGCAGCGCCTGCTCGACCAGGCCCCAATCCGCGCCAGGCCGGTGCGCGCCTTCGCTCAACACCTGGCGGAAGCCACGCCCGCCCGGCTGGCCATGGAACAGGCCGAGCAGGTGACGGGTGATGTGTTTCAGTGCCAGGCCGGCGGCCAGTTGGGCCTCCACATAGGGCCGCAAAGCGACCAGCAGTTCCTCGCGCCCGCGCAGCGGCTGGCCGGTCTGCGCACAGTCCAGCGCGTGCAGCACATAGGGGTCATGGTAGGCCGCACGGCCAAGCATCACCCCGTCCAGGTGCTGCATGTGCTCCTGTGCGGCTTCCACCGTGGCGATGCCGCCGTTGATCACCAACGGCAGCGTCGGGCGCTCACGCTTGAGCTGGTAGGCCCATTCGTAGCGCAGCGGCGGAATCTCGCGGTTTTCCTTGGGCGACAGGCCCTTGAGCCAGGCATTGCGGGCGTGCACTACCACCATCGCCGCGCCGGCCTGTACCTGCCGATCCACAAAACCGGCGAACACCTCGTAGTCCTTGTCCTCGTCCACACCCAGGCGGCATTTCACGGTGATCGGGATATCGACCGCCGCCACCATCGCCGCCACGCATTCAGCAACCAATTCAGGTTCGCGCATCAGGCAGGCACCGAAGCGCCCGGCCTGGACCCGGTCCGAGGGGCAGCCGCAATTGAGGTTGACCTCGTCATAGCCCCAGTCGGCGGCAATACGCGCAGCCTGCGCCAGCGCATCGGGGTCGCTGCCCCCCAACTGCAGCGCCAAGGGCTGCTCAACCGGATTGAAGCCGATCAGCCGCTCGCGGTCGCCATGGATCACCGCATTGGCATGCACCATCTCGGTATACAGCCGCGCACCCGGCGCCAGCAGCCGATGGAAAACCCGGCAATGCCTGTCCGTCCAATCCATCATCGGGGCAACGGACAGGCGCAGGGAGTCGGCGTAGCGGGTGTCGGCGGGGGCGGGAAGCAGGGACATGATCGGATCGAAAGTCAGAAGGCTGGGCGGCCGCACTGGGCGCCAGCGAGGAACTTGGGCTGCAAAGAGTAAACGACCGGGCTGAACCCCGCCGCTCCGGGCCTGTCGGCTGGCGCTCGCGCCGAATCGCCCACTGATTCAGCCCGCTCTTACGGTCTGCGGCGATAACAGGCGGGCAAACGCCACCGATCACCCTCGCGAGCCGCCCTTGGATACTGCCACTGCCCCCCGTTCCGACCTGCTGGCCGGGCTCTCCGAGTCGCAACGCGAGAGCCTGCTCGCGCAGATGCGGCGGCTGCAGCTGCGCAAGGGCGAGCACCTGGTGCGCCAGGGCGAAGCTGCCAACCATGTCTATTACGTGCTGCGCGGGCGCTTTGAAGTGTTGCTCAATGGCCGCCATCTGGTCGCCGAGATCGGCGCCGGCGAGCCGGTGGGCGAGATCGCGTTCTTCGGCGGGCTGAGCCGCACCGCCGATGTGGTCGCCAGCCGCGACTCGGAGGTGCTGGAGCTCAGCCGCGAAAGCTTTGACCACCTCGCCGCGGCGCAGCCGGACTTCACCCAGTCGCTGCTGCGGGTGCTGGGCCGGCGGCTGGCTGCCACCACCTCGGCGGCGGCGGCGATGGCACCGCGCATCGCCGATGCGATCGGCCTGTGCCCAGCTGGCACTGCGCCTGTTCCCGAGCAACTGATCAACGATCTGCTGCAGGCCTTGCAGGCCACCGGGGCAGCCACCACCGCGCTGCGCGCGCGCGATCTGCCGGCGGGTGTGGCCGCTGACAACGAACAGCAGCTCTCGCAGTGGTTGGGCATGCAGGAACATGCCGGCAGCAAGCTGTTGCTGGTAGCCGGTGACGGCAATGCCGCCTGGGACCGCGCCGCGCTACGCCATTGCGACCAGCTGCTGCTATGCGGCCGCCAGGACCTGGCGCACACCGGGCCGGTGCCATTGAGTGCGCTGGAAGCCTATGCCCTGCCCTTGTTCCGGCCGCGCCAGGTTGGTCTGCTGCTATGGCGCGAACACAGTGGCGACGCGATCCGCCACACCCGTCATTGGCTGCAGGATCGGCCTCTGCATCTGCATCACCACCTGGCGCTGCAACAGCCGCGCGATTACGCGCGGGTGGCGCGACTGCTCACCGGCCGCGGCCTGGGTGCGGTGCTCGGTGGCGGTGGTGCGCTGGGCGCAGGCCATATCGGCACCTTGCGGGCGCTGTCCGAAGCCGGCATCGAGCTGGACATCATCGGCGGCACCTCGATCGGCTCGGTGGTCGGCCACGCTTACGCGGCCGGCAACGATGCCGAGGCGATGATGCAGGACTACGAGCAGTTCTTTCTGCGCAACAAGGCGCTGGGGCGCTTCACGCTGCCCTGGTACAGCCTGCTCGATCACCGCCATCTGGATACCTGCATGCAGGCGCAGCTCGGCGATGCACGATTGGAAGACCTGCCGCTGAACTACTTCGCGGTGGGTGCCAACCTGTCCACCAACGAGTTGGAAGTGGTGCGCCACGGCCTGACCTGGCAGGCGCTGCGCATTTCCACCGCCATACCGGTGGCGCTGCCGCCATGGATCAACGATCAGGGCCAGGTGCTGGTCGATGGCGGGGTGATGAACAACGTGCCGATCTCGGTGATGCGCGCGATCAAGAACGGACCCAACATGGTGTCCATGCTGTCGCCGGGCAACGAATGGCGGGTGCGCAGTGCCTACGGCAACGTGCCGTCGCGCCTGTCGCTGGCCTGGCAGTTGCTGCGCGGGCGGCGCAAGGGCGACGACTTCCCGCGCATCGGCGAAGTAGCGGCGCGCTCGATGCAGATCACCTCCGGGCGCATGTTGCGTGGCACCGGCCTGGGCAGCGATCTATTGCTCAAGCCCCCCACCGTCCCCGGCATGGGCCTGCTCGCCTTCAAACTGGGCCGTGCGCAGGAACAGGCCGGCTACGAATACACCCTGCGCTTCCTCGACAAGGCCGGCGGGCTGGACGGCATCAATGCCTGGCGCCGTGGCGAAGTGATGCCCGAGTTCGAGGACTGAGCCCGGCAGCCGTGGTGCTCAGGGCAGCGGGCCGAACACCAGCAGCAGGCCTACCCACAGCAACTTGCACAGCACGTGCAGCAGCTGGTCGACGTTGTAGCTGATGCGATGGCCGCACTTGAGGTCGTCGATCAGCGCATGCGCCAGTGCTTCGAATACACCCAGCAGGATGCTGCCGGTGATGCAGCCGACCATGCCGCCATGGATCACCGCATGCGCGGCCAGCGCCTGGTACCACGGCACCCCGGGCAACGGTGAAAACCGGTTCTTGGCCCGGGACAGGAACTCGCCCTGCAACGGGTAGTCCGCCAGTGCATGGCCAACGATCAACAGCACGAATGTGGTCAGCGACGGAATCAGAGACATGGCGGGCTGGGTTCAAGTCTGGGTGGAGTCTGGCACTACTTGGAGGTCGCCGTGAAGATGCCATCCCATTGCATCGGCGGATGTTTGATCAACTGCTCAAGTCGTTGCACATAAAGCGCATGCAAGGCCGAAAGTGAAGTGGCATCAGCATGCATGCGCAGCGCCTGCAGCGCATCCAGCGCTGCAGCAAAATCACCACCGCGATACAGGCCGAGGACCTGCGCATGGTCCTGTGCCAAGGCCAGGAAACCGGCATCCGCCGCCATCTGCGCGTCACCGAGCAGCGCGAACAGCTGCACCGGTTCATTGCGGCCGACAACGCGCACGCGATCGACCTCGACGTAAGCCAGCTCTGCAGCCCCGGCGCGGACCGCGTCGGTCACCATCAGCGTCACCCCGTAATACTTGGTCAGGCTTTCAACGCGCGATGCCAGGTTGACGGTGTCACCAATGGCTGAATACGAAAAACGCTGCTGCGAGCCCAGGTTGCCCACGCAGGCATCGCCCAGGTTCAAGCCCACGCCAATGCGCAAGGCGCTGCCGCGTTCGCGGTTGAGGGCATCGACCGCGGCGGCCATGCCCAGCGCGGCCAGGCAGGCTTTGCGTGGGTGCGCGGCGATGTCCACCGGTGCATTCCAGAAGGCCATGATCGCGTCGCCGATGTACTTGTCGATGGTTGCCTCGTGGGCGAGCAGCACATCGGTCATCGGGGTCAGGAAGTCATTGAGCAACGCGGTCAAGGCATCCGGGCTGAGGTTCTCGGAAAGTGAGGTAAAGCCGCGGATATCCGAGAACAGCACGGTGATCTCGCGCGTCTCGCCGCCAAGCTGCAACGCCTGCGCGTCATGCGACAGGCGTTCAACCAGCGCCGGCGACAGGTAGCGCGCGAACGCCGAGCGCACGAAGCGCTTCTCGCGGTTACCCGCAAACAGCAGCGCCGGCAGCATGCTGACGAATACCGCCAGCAGGCATAGCAGCGCCGGCAGCGGATCCAGCAGCCAGGCCTGGCGTGTATACGCCCACCAGGCAACGGCCAATACCGCGCCCAGCAACAACAGGAAGGCCAGCGACGACAGCAAGGGCCGCGCACTGCCCAGCACCAGCAACAGCGCCAGGCTGCTGACGATGGCAACCAGCACTTCCGCACCACGCGCCCAGTCCGGGCGCTGCAGGAACTGCTGGTTGAAGGCCTGGTCGATCAATTCCGCATGCACGTTGACGCCGGGTTCGGCCGCCGCCAGCGGCGTGGCGACGATGTCGCGCAGGCCGATGGCCGAGGTCCCGATCAGCACGATGCGGCCTTCGACCTTGTCGGCCCAAGCCGCTGCATCGCCCTGCAGCAGCTGCCACGCCGGTACCACCGTCATATGCGGCATGCCGGAGTAATGGATGCGGAAGCGACCGTCGGCACCGGCCGGCAGCTCGAGTACGCCGACCTTCACTGCGGTGAGCGCGAGCGGGCCAGCCGACGTTTCGCCGCTGGCGTCAGTGGAGCGCAGCAGCAGGCCCGAGGCGCCCTGCGCCACCCGCAGCGCCTCCACGCCCAGACCGGGATAGAGCTGGCCATCAGCCGCCGCGACCAGCGGCATCGCACGGATGATGTTGTCGCGTGCTGGCGGGAACGAAAAGCTGCCGATACCGCTGGCAGCAGCGCTGAGCTCGGGCAGGTTGGACAGGCCGCCTTCGAATGCGGGCAGGTAACGGCGCGGATCACTGCCGGCAAACGACAGGCCGGCCAGCGGTGGCGACAGCGCGCGCCCGGTTTCGCTGGACAGCGCCACGCCCATCACCACCGGGTTGCGGGCAATGGCGGCGGCGAACGCCTGGTCGTTGTCCAAGGGCGCGCCATCCGGCACCTGAATCGCGATGCCCTGCGCCTGCAGGCGCTGCAGCTGCGGCCCCAACGAGGTGCGGTCCGGTTCGGTGAACACCATGTCGAACGCGATTGCCGCCGCGCCAAGCCCGCCGACGGTATCGACCAGCTGCCCCAGCTGGTCGCGCGGCCACGGCCATTGGCCAATGCGTGCCAGCGAGGCTTCGTCGATATCAACCACGACCACGCCAGGATCAAGCGTGGCCGTGCGCGGCGCGGCGCGCTGGAATCCATCGAACAGCAGATCCGACAGCCGCGACAAGCCATCGCGGAACGCGGTATCGATCACCAGGGCCAACAGCAGCACCGCCACGCCGCCAAGCAGCAGCTTGAATCTGCGCGGACGCGCGCGTCCTGTCCTGCCTGCCAACTTCAATGGCGCACTCCTCACGGACCGACGGCGGACGGTGTCTCAGCTGTTTTCTTGCCGGCGAAGATGCCTGTCGCCGACCAGTTCGACGAGCTCTCCTCACGCACGTTGAAGGTGCCCAGCATCGCCGCGGTGCCATCACTTCCATCGGAGGCGAAGCCCGCGCTATAGCTGCCGAAGTAAGGTGCGGCCATGGTTGATTCGAAACTGCCGGAGATCGCGTTGTCCGGCATGCTGGAAGATGCCGAGCCAAGATCGAAAGTGCTGCCGAAGCTATGACCGCCGAAGTTGGCGATGGCCAGGCTGCCGGTACCGGTGCCGAAATCCACCGTCGCGGTGAAGTCGCCGGTCAGCCCCTGGATGAGCTCGTCATCCCTGTAAGCGGCACCGATCGCCATCCCCGAGTATGTCGCTACGATGTTGCTCGGCAGGTCCGCCAGCGGGGTGAGCTTGCCGATGATCCAATAGCCGTTCTGCGCGACATGAGACGGCACATCCTCTCCAGGCACGCCCGAAGGAATTCCCGGCACGTTGCTCGCTTCCCAATGGCCCCAGCTCAGATAGTCGCAATTGCAGAGCAGATCCGGGCTGCCATCCACGCGCAGATTGCCCTGGCTGTTATCGAACTCGTAGCTACGGTCATGCAGATAGTCACCGCTGCCCGACAGCGAAGCTCCTTCCCAGGACTCCGGCGCGATGGTGGCGGTGAAGGTTCCTGCCGCCGCGTCGAACTGGAAGGTTGCAGCCGTTGAGGACACCGCCGTGTCACCGGCATACGCCGAGGCAAAACCCTGCAGGGTGCCGTTCAATGTCTTCGGGAGCGCTGGATCTACCGGATCTACCGGATCTACCGGATCTACTGGATCCACGGGATCTACCGGATCTACCGGATCTACCGGATCCACTGGATCTACTGGATCCACGGGATCTACCGGCCCAACAGGATCCACTGGATCTACCGGATTGGGCGGCGTGCCGCTCTGCTCGATCTCGGTCTCGATCTGCGACTGCCCCGGGCTGTCGCCCTGCTCGCTCGCCAGCAAGGCCGACGGACCTTCCCCCGGTGCGACGCCAGGCACACCCAGCTCCGGCCCCATCGGACCGCCACTGAATCCGGCACGCTCATTCGGCTGCGAGGCCAGGCCACCCACATCCTGATCGTCATCGCCCGCCGTTGGCGGCAAGGCCGCCGCCGGATCAACCGGAGCAGCGCCGCCATTGTTTACCGAGGCGCCGTCGCCATCGGAACTGAAGCCCGTGCCCGGCTGATGCAATACCACTGCCGCCCCCTGCGTGGGTATGAACTCGGCGCCCACGCCGTACTCGAAGTGACCGACCACACTGCCCGCGCAACCAGCCGCTGCATCGTCCACGCACAAGCCCAGGATGCCGCCACGGATGCCGGCCACGCCCACCGGCGTCTTGATCTTCACGCCATCGGCGCTCTTGGAGGCTGCGCCGCCGATGAAGCGCATCACCCCGCGCGACACACTACCGGCCAATTGCGCCGTGCCTTTGTCCGGGTCGTAGACGAAGCGATCGATCACCAACGACGAGCGCGGGCCAATGGTGAAGCTGGAGCCATCCACCAGCAGCACCTGTACCACGCCCTTGGCGTCGGTCTGGAAGCGCTGGTCACGCAGCACGGTGTCACCCAATCGCACCACACGCGGCGCCGTTGAGCCGAAGTAGCTCTGTGCGTCGGGTGCCACTGCTGCCGCGGTGCCGACCTTTTCGGCCGACGCCGGCGCCACTGCAAGCAGCAGGCCTGCAATCACCAATACGGGAAGATGGAGACGCATCGCCGGTATCCTCAGAACGCTTGAATCAGTGAAAAGCCAGCAAACCGATTGCTGTACTCGCGCAGCGCATAGTTCGAATGCAATCGCCGATAACCGGCATACAGCTGCAGATCGGTACTGCCGCGCAAAGGAATGGTCTGCACCGCCTGCACCACCAGTTCGTTGCCGCGCTGGCGCGTATCGCGGCTGACCACCGTCATCGGCACATCGTTGACCCGTCGCGCCGCCTGCGCGCTCAGCGCCAGCACCCACGGCTGGCTGCGCTTGCCCAGCAATGCGGGATAGCGGTAGTTCACACCAAGATTGAAGCGCGGCTCCCAGTAGCTGTTGAAGTCCAGCTTCGCCTCGCGCCGCTCCACGCCCGGGCTGAGCAGCAACTGCCAGTCGTCGGCAAGCTGGCGGCTGTAGCTGACGCTGGCGCGGTAGCGATCACCCGAATAGCCTTTGGCGCTGGCCATGTCAGGCGCGGGTGTGTAGCGCTCATCACGCCAGTCGATATTGGCCGCGATCAGTGATTCGCGGCCAACCGGCTTGCGGAAGGCGACCGCTAAGCCACCTGCATGCATGTAGCGGCTGCCATCCAACCAGGTCTGCCCAAGCAGGCCGGCAACCGCGACACGGCCATCGCGCAGCCCCCAGCGATTGAGCGAGAAATCCGGGCCCAACCGCAGCTCCAGCCCATCACTGCCCAGTTCACCCATCTGCCGGTAGCGGCTGGATGCTGCCGCCAGCGACACGTCCAACACGTCACCCTGCTTCGAGATCGGCTGCCGATAACGCAGCAACGCGCCCAGCTGCAGGCTGCTGTCGCTGGCGGCGCGCGAATCCGGCGCCAACTCGAAATCACGGCCATTCAAGCTGATGCTGTCGCGGTCCGGTGCACCGTTGGCATTGCTCTCCGTACGCGCGCCGATGCTGAGCATGCCGCTGAAACCGCCACGTTGCTTGCGGTCGCCTTCGATCACGGCCATGTAGCCGGCAATGCGGCGACGCACCGTATCCGGCGTCTCCGGCAATGCCAATACCCGGTCGAACAACTGCCGCGCACGCGGATACGCACCCAGACGGAAATACAGCGCCGCCAGTTCCAGCTGCAGGCGCGGCGTGCCGGGCCGCACGATCAGCATGCGCTCGTAGGTGGCAATGGCGGCCTCGTAGTCACCTACGCGGGTCGACAGCACCGCATAGGCGAAACCCGCTTCCAGATCCGCGGGGTCATCGAGGATCGTCTGGAACAGCTGCCGGCGCTGCGTCTCCAGCGCCGGCACTTCAGCGGCCGGCACAGCCGCAGGCAGGTTATAGGTCTGATGTTGTGCCAGCACAGCGCGGGCGGGGAACAAGCACAATACCGTCGCCAGGACAGCAAGGCGCGCGCGTCCCCGCCGTACGTCCAGCACATGTCCATCCAGGCGACGGTACTGCCCCCCCAAGCTCCATGATTCCACAGTGATCTCCTGCATCGCGGTAGCGGCCGCCGGCCGACAGCCCAGGCGCAAACATGCGCGGAGTCTATCCACCCACCGTAAGACCTCGGCCGGGCGCCAGCACCCGCCTGCAAGATGCCCCCGTTAGAATCAACGCCCCCTGCACCACCGAGCCTGTCCAATGAATGCCTATGCCCTGCTGGCCTGCGCCATCGCACTGGAAGTAATCGCCACCTCCCTGCTCAAGGCCTCCGATGGCATGAGCCGGTTGTGGCCGACGGTTGGCGCCCTGCTCGGTTACAGCCTGTGCTTCTGGTTGCTGGCGCTGGTGATGAAGACGATACCGACCGGCATCGCCTATGCGATCTGGTCCGGCGTGGGAATCGTGCTGATCTCGTTGATCGGGCTGTTCGTGTTCAAGCAGAAGCTTGATATGCCCGCCATCGTCGGCATCGGCCTGATCTGCGCCGGGGTGCTGGTGATCAACCTGTTCTCGCGCTCGTCGGCACATTGAAGGGTAGCCTCGAGCATTGCCGGCAACGCCCCTGCCGAGCATGGCTCGGCACTACCGCCGTTGCTCCCTCCCTTTTGCGCAGCAAAGGGGAGGGTTGGGGAGGGGCGCTTTGGCTTTGCTTGCTTCGCGGCTTACGCCGCTCCCACAGGATTACTGGTAACGCCCCTGCCGAGCATGGCTCGGCACTACCGCCGTTGCTCCCTCCCTTTTGCGCAGCAAAGGGGACGGTTGGGGAGGGGTGCTTTGGCTTTGCTTGCTTCGCGGCTTACGCCGCTCCCACAGGACTACTGGTAACGCCCCTGCCGAGCATGGCTCGGCACTACCGTGCTTCGATCGTCGCTGGCTTAAACTGTGCTTCCCCGCGTCAGGAAGTTGTCGATGTACGGAACCGACGTTGCACTGCTGGTTATCGATCTACAACCGGATTTCATGCCCGGCGGTGCCCTGCCCTGCCAGCACGGTGATGCCATCGTGCCTGGCATCGCCGCATTGCTGGATGCCCGTGAGTATCAAACCGTGGTTGCCACCCAGGATTGGCATCCGGCCGATCATGCCTCGTTCGCCAGCCAGCACGCCGGGCACAAACCCTTCGACTCCATCCAACTGCATGGCCAGCCGCAAACCCTATGGCCGGACCATTGTGTGCAGGGCAGCGCCGGTGCCACGCTGGATGCTCGCGTTGACTGGAAGCATGCCGACCTGATCCTGCGCAAAGGCACACAGCGCGACGTGGATTCCTATAGCGCGTTCCGCGAAAACATCGGCCCGCAGGCTACGCGTGCTCCGACCGGCCTGGCCGGCTGGCTGCATGAGCGTGGCATCCGCGAAGTCCACGTCTGCGGCCTGGCACGCGATTACTGTGTGTTGTGGAGCGCGCAGGATGCTGCGATCAGCGGCTTCGCCGTGCGTTTCCTGTGGGAGCTGACCCGGCCGGTGTCAGCAGCCAACGATGCCGCTACCCGCATCGCCTTGACCGAATGCGGGATTCATATCGACTGAGCCAGATCGGTTGATCCGGCTCGGCTGATCAGCGGAACACCACGGTGCGATGCCCATTGAGCAGGATGCGGTGCTCGACATGGCGGCGCACTGCGCGCGCAAGCACCTGCGATTCGGTATCACTGCCCAACTGCACAAGGTCACGCGGCGTCATTGCGTGATCCACGCGCGCCACGTCCTGCTCGATGATCGGGCCTTCGTCCAGGTCCGAGGTCACGTAATGCGCAGTGGCGCCAATGATCTTGACCCCGCGCGCATGCGCCTGGTGGTACGGCTGTGCGCCCTTGAAGCTGGGCAGGAAGCTGTGGTGGATGTTGATCGCACGGCCGGACAGCGCCTGACATAGCCGCGGCGACAGGATCTGCATGTAACGCGCCAGCACCACCAGATCGATGCGCTCGCGCTCGACCAGGTCGATGATCTGCTGTTCCTGCTGCTCGCGGTTCTCGGCGCCCACCGGCAGATGATGGAACGGCACATTGTAGGAACCGGCCAGCCCGGCGAAGTCGTTATGGTTGGAGGCGACTGCGGCAATGTCCACCTTCAGCTGGCGGCTGTGGGTGCGGAACAGCAGGTCATTGAGGCAATGGCCCTGCTTGCTGACCAGCACCAGCAGGCGCGCGCGGCGACGCGCGTCGTGCAACTCCCATTGCATCGCGAACTCTTCGCCCAGGCCCTGCAGCCTGGCACGCACCACCGGCTCATCCCCGCTGGTGCTCATGTCGAAATGCACACGCAGGAAGAACCGACCACTTTCATCGTCACCAAACTGCTGGGCATCGAGGATGTTGCAACCCGCCTCGAACAGCAGGCCGGACACGCGGTAAACAATGCCGGTGCGGTCCGGGCAGGAAAGGGTGAGGATGAAATCAGGACGCATGGCCAACAACATTTATCAGTGGGGTCGTGGAAAGTAACCGTTCCAGTCGATTCCCAGCAAAAACAGTTGCAGCTGACACGGTTCGCCCGCCGTCCGGCTCAGTGCGGATGCACGGTCAGCGCCACCAGACGCATCACCAGGGGCCGCACCACCAGCACGCAACAGAAGGCGGTCGGCATCGCCAGGCAGTAGGCGGACAACACCCGCATCGGGAACTGACCGTCGATGCCGGCATTGGCGGCGGTGATCACCAGGCACATCAGCATGGCCATGATCGAAGCCATGAAGAAGGCAAAGACAATCGGGGTGGCGCGCGGGTGCAACTTCCAGCGGGCAAGGGCGATGGGACGGGGGTCGGGCATCCAGCGGGATCCAGGCAGGCAGCAATCAGAGGCTGCGGGCCGGGCACGATAGTCAGCGCCCCTGAAGACGGCTAGATCGTACGGGCTTGGCGCTTTATAAAGATTTTCTTTGCAATCCTCCCGGAAAATGCCAACCGGCATGAACATTCTCCATTCCATCCGCAGTTTCATCCGCACCGCCGATGCCGGCAGCCTGGCCGCTGCCGCGCGCACCCTGGGCATAAGCGCTGCAGCGGTGGGCCAGAACATCGCCCGGCTGGAAGCCCATCTGGGCGTGCGCCTGTTCAACCGCACCACCCGTCAGCTGGCCCTGACCGAGCGCGGCGCCGTCTATCTTGCCCAGGTAAGGCATATCGAACGCGACCTGCAGCGTGCCCAGGCAGCGGTCACCGACCCCGACGCACAGCCCGCCGGGCGGCTGCGCATCGCCAGCAGCGTCGCCTTCGGCCGGCATGTGCTGGCACCGCTGTTGCCGGCACTGCAGCAACGCTACCCACGTTTGGAAATGGAGCTGCTGCTGGCCGACCGCAGCGTCGACCACGCCCATGAAGACGTGGATGTCAGCATCCGCATCGAGCCGCAGCTGGAAGAAGGCCTGGTGGCACGGCCCATCGCGCAGGTGCCGTTCGTGTTCTGCGCCGCACCGGCCTATCTGGCCATCGCCGGCACGCCGCGCACACCCGATGAGCTGCGCGAGCACCGCTGCCTGCTGTTCCGCTATCCGCTGGATGGACGCTACCTGCGCTGGGGTTTCGTCCGCGACGGCCTGCGCTTTGATGCTGAGGTACGACCAGCGCTGGTCAGCGACGATATCGATGCATTGGCGGCGATGGCCGCACGCGGCGGCGGCATCACCCGGCTGGCGAGCTTCGTCGCCGCCCCGTATCTGGCACGCGGCGAACTGCAGGCCCTGTTCCAGGATGAGGCCAGCAGCGATGCGCAGGCCTCAGCAGAACCGATGCGCCTGTTCCTGTGCGTCAGCGACCGCCGCGACCTGACCCCGAAAGTGCGCTCGTTGCTGCAGCACATCCTCGATGCCCTGCCGCCGGCCTGGCGCATCGACATCGACCACGCCTGAACACCAGCGGCAGCATGCCGCTGGTGCGCTCGGACTCAGTCTTGCCTGGCGAGCTTGAACAGCCCGCGCGCCTGATGCGGTTCGCAACGCAGGTACTGCGGCGACACCGTCAACTGTGCGCCCAGGGCCGCAGCCGCATGCCAGGGCCAACGCGGGTCGTAGAGGATGCCGCGGGCGATGCCGATCGCATCGGCCTTGCCGTCGACAAGGATTTCCTCTGCATGCGCCGGCTCGGTGATCAAGCCCACCGCGATCACCGGCGTGCCGATCTCGGCCTTGATCGCAGCGGCCTGCGGCACCTGGTAGCCGGGCTCGACCGGAATCTGCTGGCGCGGATCCAGCCCGCCGCTGGACACATGCAGGAAGTCGTTGCCGCGTGCCTCCAGCGCCTTGGCCAGCACGATGCTCTGGGCGACATCCCAGCCGCCTTCTACCCAATCGGTAGCAGAGATGCGCACGCCCAGTGCAACGCTGCTCGGCACCACCGCACGCACTGCATCGAATACCCGCAGCAACAGGCGCATGCGGTTTTCCAGCGAGCCGCCGTAGGCATCGTCGCGCTGGTTGCTCAACGGCGACAGGAACTGGTGCAGCAGATAACCATGCGCGGCATGCAGCTCGATCAGCTCCAGACCAAGCCGCACTGCGCGCTTGGCGGCAGCAGCAAAGTCTTCAACTACCGCCTCGATGCCGGCGTCATCCAATGCTTCAGGCGTGGGATCACCGGCCTTGAACGGCAGCGCCGACGGTGCCAACACCTGCCAGCCATGCGCCTGATCCGGTGCGATCGCACCACCACCGTCCCACGGGCGCGCAGTCGACGCCTTGCGCCCGGCGTGGGCGAGCTGCACACCGATCGGCATGCTCGACCAGCGCCGCACCGACGCCAGCACCTTGGCCAGTGCCGCTTCGGTGACGTCATCCCACAGGCCCAGGTCAGCCCAGCTGATGCGTGCACGCGGCTCGACCGCAGTGGCTTCGATGATCAACAGGCCGGCACCGGACTGGGCCAGCTGGCCCAGGTGGATCGTGTGCCAATCGGTGGCCTGCCCATCCTGCGCCGAGTACTGGCACATCGGCGCGATGACGATGCGGTTGGAAAGGGAAAGCGGGCCTAGCGACAACGGTGAGAAAAGCTGGCTCACGTGGGGGACGTCCATCAACAGTGGGGGCGCTCATTGCACGCCGCTGCGGTCGCCGATTCAACCGGGGTGATGGATCACTGCGTCTTGATGCCGTCCAACAGGAAGGCAAGTGCCTGCGCGCAGGGCATTTCCACCTTCAACGACAGCAGGTGATCGGCACGGGTGCGGCCAAGATTGACAGCGGCTATCGGCAAACCGGCCTTGGCGGCGGCATCGACGAAGCGGAAACCCGAATACACCATCAGCGACGAACCCAGTACCAGCACCGCATCGGAACGCTGCAGGTGTTCATGCACTGCCGCGACGCGTTCGCGCGGCACATTCTCGCCGAAGAACACCACGTCCGGCTTCAACACGCCGCCGCATGCGTCGCAGGCAGGCACGCTGAAAGCGGAGAAGTCGGTTTCCAGATCGGCGTCACCATCGGGCGCGATGCCCGCTTCCAGCATGTCCCAGCCGGGATTGGCATCCAGCAGGCGCTGTTGCAGGTGTTCGCGCGCGCTGCGTGCTTCGCAGCCCATGCAGCGCACCTGGTCCAGGCGACCGTGCAGATCGATCACGGTCTGGCTGCCCGCTGCCTGATGCAGGCAGTCCACGTTCTGGGTCAACAGCAGCTCGATGCGGCCATCGGCTTCCAACGCCGCCAACGCACGGTGCGTGCCATTGGGCAGCGCCTGGCCGAAGCGCGGCCAGCCCAGCAGGCTGCGCGCCCAATAGCGCCTGCGAGTTGCTTCCTCGCCCATGAAGGCCTGGTAGGTCACCGGCGGCGTGCGCTTCCATTGGCCGTCGCTGTCGCGATAGTCGGGGATGCCGGAGTCGGTGCTGCAACCGGCACCAGTGAGCACGAACAGGCGCCGATGGCCGGCAATGAACTGTGGCAGTTCGGTGATCACCGCCGGCGACAAGCGCCCGGTCTGTGCCGATGAAGTGGTCATCGCCGTGCGGCTCAGACCTGCGTCGGCAGCGCCGGCACGGTGGTCGGGTGACCTTCACCATCGAGCGCGATCATCACGAACGTGCCCTTGGTACAGAGCGCGCGCTCGCCGTTGTGCAGGTCTTCGGCAATCAGTTCGACTTCAACATGCATCGAGCTGCGGCCAACCTTGACCACCCGGCCGATGGTTTCCACCATCTGCCCGATGCGGATCGGCAGCTTGAAATCGACCTGGTCCGAGCGTGCGGTGACCACGGTGCAACGCGAATAACGGGCAGCGGCGAGAAAGGCCGCCTTGTCCATCCACGCCAGTGCCTGGCCACCGAACAGCGTGCCCATATGGTTGGTGTGGTTGGGGAACACGATTTCCGCCATGCGGACTTCGACCGGCGGATTGGTTTCGACGATGGGGGTCATGGAGGCATCACCTGTAAGTTGGCGCTGATGATACGCCCGCAAAGCTGTGCAGCCGGTGAGTGCCCTGCCCCCTCCCTTCGGCGCAGCCGAGGGGAGGGCTGGGGAGGGGTGCCTTTGCTGTTGCTGTTGCTGTTGCAGATGGTTTCCGCAAAAAGCTGCAATCGAGCGCTACGTGTAGAGCCCAAAGCACCCCTCCCCAACCCTCCCCTGCGCTTCGCGCAAGGGAGGGAGACAAGCGTCCTCCCCTTCACCTGCGGTGAAAGGGAGGGCGCACATCAGAACGCCATATCAAACGCGACTTCACCCTGCACGCCGACCTGGTAGGCAGAGGCGCGGCGCTCGAAGAAGTTGGTCAGCTCCTGCACGTCCTGCAGTTCCATGAACGGCAGCGGGTTGCGCACGTTGTACTTCTTGGCCATGCCCAGCTTCAGGAAATGGTTGTCGGCGCAATGCTGCAGGTACTCGCGCATGTCGCGGGTGGAGATGCCAGCCACGCCACCGGACAGCACGTCCTCGGCGAACTGCACTTCGCACTCGATGGCCTCTTCCAGCATCTGGTAGACCTCCTGCTCCATCTTCGCGTCGAACAGGTCGGGCTCTTCGGCGCGGATCTTGCGCACGCACTCGAACGCGAACTCCATGTGGCAGCTTTCGTCACGGAACACCCAGTTGGTGCCCGAGGCCAGGCCCGGCAGCAGGCCACGCGAACGGAAGTAGTAGACGTAGGCAAAGGCGGCAAAGAAGAACAGGCCTTCGATGCAGGCGGCAAAGCAGATCTGGTTGAGCAGGAACTGGCGACGGTCGTCGCGGGTTTCCAGGCGCTTGGTTTCCTGCAGCGCATCGATCCACTTGAAGCAGAACGCTGCCTTCTTCTTGATCGAGTCGATGTTCTCAACTGCGGCGAAGGCCTTGAAGCGCTCTTCCGGATCCGGCAGGTAGTTGTCCAGCAGGGTCAGGTAGAACTGCACGTGCAGCGCTTCTTCGTACAGCTGGCGCGACAGGTACATGCGCGCTTCCGGCGCGTTGAGATGCTGGTACAGGTTCAGCACCAGGTTGTTCGACACGATCGAGTCGCCGGTGGCGAAGAACGCAACCAGGCGGTGGATCAGATGCTGGTCGGCCGGCGACATCTTCTGGTGCAGGTCGGTGATGTCGATCTGGAAATTGATCTCCTCCACCGTCCAGGTGTTCTTGATCGCGTTGCGGTACATCTCATAGAAGTCCGGATAACGCATCGGACGCAGGGTCAGCTCGAAACCGGGGTCGAGCAGCATTTGACGGGATTCATTGGACATGGGGGTCTCCATTCCCTTCTCCCTGCGGGAGAAGGTGGCGCGCAGCGCCGGATGAGGGTTGGTTCCTGAAGGGCTGGGTCTGCTTGCTTTCAAAGCGCCCTCACCCCAACCCCTCTCCCGCTGGCGGGAGAGGGGCTTAAGCGATTACTGGCAGGCTTCGCAGGCTTCCGGGTTTTCCAGCGAGCAGGCCACGGCTTCGACCGGGGTGTAGCTGCTGACCGTGGTCTTGGCGATCTTGGTGGCCGGACGCGAGCGCAGGTAATACGTGGTCTTGATGCCCTGCTTCCAGGCGTACATGTACATGGACGACATCGCGCCGATGTTCGGGCTTTCCATGAACAGGTTGAGCGAGGCCGACTGGTCGATATAGGCACCGCGTGCGGCGGCCATGTCGATCAGCGAACGCATCGGCAGTTCCCATGCAGTGCGGTAGATGTGGCGCAGGGTTTCCGGGATCTGCGGCAGGCTCTGGATGGAACCGTCGGCCAGCTTGATCGCATCGCGTACTTCCGGCGTCCACAGGCCCAGTTGCTTCAGCTCGGCCACCAGATGGCGGTTGATCTGCAGGAAGTCGCCGGACAGGGTCTCGCGCTTGAACAGGTTGGACACCTGCGGCTCGACGCACTCGTAGCAACCGGCGATCGAGGCGATGGTCGCGGTCGGCGCGATGGCGATGATCAGCGAGTTGCGCAGGCCGTGCTGCTTGATGCGCTCACGCAGTGCGTCCCAACGCTCGACGTCGTCCGGCACCACGTTCCAGGCATCGAACTGCAGCTCGCCGTGGGCAGCGCGGGTGTCGTTGAACGAGGGGTGCTTGCCGCGTTCCTGGGCCAGCTCGCAGGACACTTCCAGCGCGTGGAAATAGATGGCCTCGGCGATCTTGGTCGACAGCGCGCGTGCTTCGGCGGAGTCGAAGGCCATGCGCTTGCGGAAGAACACGTCCTGCAGGCCCATGCAGCCCAGGCCGACCGGGCGCCAGCGCAGGTTGCCGCGGCGTGCGGTTTCGATCGGGTAGAAGTTCAGGTCGATGACGCGGTCGAGCTGACGCACGGCCAGGCGCACGGTCTCGGCCAGCTTCTCGAAATCGAAATCGCCATGTGCATCGAGGTGGTTGCCGAGGTTGATCGAGCCCAGGTTGCAGACCGCGGTCTCGTCGTTGGAGGTGATCTCCAGGATCTCGGTGCACAGGTTGGACAGGTGGATCACGTTGCCAGCACGCAGGGTCTGGTTGCTGGCCAGGTTGCACTTGTCCTTGAACGTCATCCAGCCGTTGCCGGTCTCGGCCAGGGTGCGCATCATCCGTGAGTACAGCTTGCGTGCGGACACGGTCTTGCGGGCCTTGCCCTGGGTTTCCGCCTGCACATAGGCCTGCTCGAAGGCCGGGCCGAACAGATCGGTCAGCTCCGGCACCACGCGCGGATCGAACAGCGACCATTCCTGGTCGGCCTCGACGCGCTGCATGAACAGGTCCGGCACCCAGTTGGCCAGGTTGAGGTTGTGGGTACGGCGCGAATCATCACCGGCGTTGTCGCGCAATTCGAGGAAGTCCTCGATGTCGGCATGCCAGGTTTCCAGATACACGCAGGCCGCGCCCTTGCGCTTGCCGCCCTGGTTGACCGCAGCCACCGAGGAATCCAGCGTCTTCAGCCACGGCACGATGCCGTTGGAGTGACCATTGGTGGACTTGATCAGCGAGCCACGCGAACGCACGCGGGTATAGCTGACGCCGATGCCGCCGCTGAACTTGGACAGCTGGGCGATATCGGCATAGCGGTCGTAGATGGATTCCAGCGAATCCTGCGGCGAATCCAGCAGGAAGCACGAGGACAGCTGCTCGTGGCTGGTGCCGGCGTTGAACAGGGTCGGGCTGGACGGCAGGTAGTCCAGGCTGCCCAGGCGCTGGTACAGCGCCAGTGCTTCGGGCACGTCCTCGCTCAGCGCGCTGGCGATGCGCAGGAAGAACTGCTGCGGGGTCTCGATGACCTTGCGCGAATGCGGATGCCGCAGCAGGTAGCGGTCATACATGGTGCGCAGGCCGAAGTAATCGAAGTTCAGGTCGTAGCCCGGATCGATCGCGTCGTTGAGCTTGCGTGCATTGACCTGCACGAAGTTGAGCAGGCGGTCGTTGATCAGGCCGACTTCGTGGCCACGGCCGACCGATTGCGAGAACGCATGGATTTCCTGGCCGGAGACTTCCTTGCCGATGAAGTTGGCCAGCAGGCGTGCGGCCAGGCGGCCGTACTCGGGCTCTTCGCCGATCAGCAGGGCGGCGGTACGGATCGACAGCTCGTCCAGTTCCTGGGTGCTGGCGCCGTTGTACAGGCCGGAGATGGTGCGCGTGGCAACCCGCATCGGGTCCACCGCGTGCAGGCCTTCGCAGCAACGCTGGATGGCACGGACAATCTTGTTGAGGTCTACCGGCTCGGTGCTGCCATTGCGCTTGGTCACGCTCATGGCGGTGGCGGTCGGCGGCGGGGTCAGTTCAAAACCGGCTTCAGCCGGAGCGACGTCAGTAAGAGTGGTAGTCACGACGATGGAGTCCTTGAGCGTTATGCACGCAGCCCCTGCCCGAGCAGGAAGCAGAGCCGGTACGGAGCAGCGAGCATGGAAGGACGGCGTCGCAGCAGCCGCGACAGCGCACGACCAAGGGTCGGCGACAGCCACAGCACCACGTCACCAGCCGTCTTCCCCTCGAAGACACCGCAAGCCGGCACCACGCGGTGTGCATCGCGTGGCTGTCGGCAGGTCTTCGGACTCATGGGCGCGAAGGCGGGGGCCTTCTTCCTACTCCGCCGCTTCCCAAGGCCTGTGCCTCAGTGCTGTTGGCGGGGTCGTTCCCAATTACCGCTGCGGGGCAGTGCCGGAATGGCCATACAGGCTTCACCGACTTCCCTTTCAATCCAACAGGGAAACCCCTGCTGGAACCGACGGATCACAAGATAGTGGGGGTACATGACAGGGTCAACACCAAATCTAGTAAAAATTTGCCAAGCCTTGCGGCACAAGGGCTGGCCCTTGCCGGCCGGCAAACAGTCAGGGCAAACGGCCTGAACCGACTGCGCAGTCAAGTCTTTTCGCAGGGTTATTTGTAGGAAAACCACTCGCTCTTGGAACATAAATTTCTGATGAAATTGCCAACGTGACTTCCGGCCTGCGCCAGCGGCGATACGAGCCGCCAAGCTGGCCTCATCTTCCTGGCAAGGGATCCATGCCATGCGCCTGTCATCCATCGCGGTATCGCTTGCCCTGCTGCTGCCACTGGCGGCCCAGGCCGGCACGGTCAAGGCACCGGAGCTGTCCGCTGACCAGTGCGGCGTGTCCACCGACTACAACGTGCTGGTCGATGGCGGCGGCATCTGGCTGCGCCGGGATGCGCTGCCGATGCGCGAGATCGTGTTCCACGACGGCCAGCTGAGCATCGACAACCGCATGCAGAAGGTCTCAGCGGAGGATGCACAACGGCTGCGCGCCCTGGAGAACGGCGTGCGCCAGCTGATGCCGGCGGTGACCGGCATCGCCAGGGAATCGGTGGGCATCAGTTTCGACACCCTGGATGCGGTCTACGAAGCGCTGACCGGCGATGCCAACTCACGCAAGGTGCGCAAGCTGCGCAAGGAAGCCGAACGCTTCGTCGACACCACCATCGGCCGTGGCCGCTGGGAGCAGGACTTGTTCGACGAAGGCTTCGAAGCGCGGGTGGAAGCGGCCGCCGAGAGTTTGAGCGGCTCGATCGCCCGCAGTGTGCTGTGGGCGGTATTCACCGGCGGCGAGGACAAGCTGGACAAGCGCAGCGAAAAACTCGACGCCGAACTGGAACAGCGCCTGCAGGGCCGCACTGTTGCCTTGGAACAGCATGCGCGCTCGTTGTGCGCGCAGGTGCAGGCCTTGGATAGGCTGCAGTCGGCATTGGAGTTCCGCCTCGATGGCCAACCACTGCAGATGATGCGGGTAAGCGGCGATAGCGCGACGATGGCGGCGCGCGAGCAAGGCCAGGACGACAGCATTCCGTTACCCGCCAGGTGAAGGCCTGCCTTTGGTAGTGCCGAGCCATGCTCGGCAGGAGCCGCCCAATGCCGAGCATGGCTCGGCACTACAGGACCTGGCTTTGTGGGAGCGGCGTAAGCCGCGAAGCTGGCAATGCCTGAAGATCAAAAGCCTACCCCTCCCCAACCCTCCCCTTGGCTTCGCCAAAGGGAGGGAGCGTAGTGCCGAGCCATGCTCGGCATTGGGCTTTGCCGGTAATGCCTCTGCCGAGCATGGCTCGGCACTACAGGACCTGGCTTTGTGGGAGCGGCGTAAACCGCGAAGCTGGCAATGCCTGAAGATCAAAAGCCTACCCCTCCCAAACCCTCCCCTTGGCTTCGCCAAAGGGAGGGGGCACAGCTCAGCCCTTCGGCAACTGCGCCAGCTCCTCGCGCACCAGCTTCACCACCAGCTTGTCCAGGGTGTCGACCGAGTAGTTCTCCACCTCATGCACGGTCTCGCTGCCCGGTCCACTGGAAGGATCACTTGCATCCTTGTAGGTCAGGAAGATGAAACGCCCGCCGGTGTACTGCGCGATCTGCCGCTGCGCGATCTCGCCGGTGGTGTCCTGGCCTGACGCCGCCACGCTCAACACCTTGATGCCCTTGCCCAGCGCCGCCAGCATGGTCTGCTCGTAACGCGGCTGCGGGTAATCCATATGCGGCGGCGCATCGGCCAGTGACACCAGCAGGCGGGTAGTCGAGGCACCACGCCAGTTCATCGCCTGCACGGCGTGATCGAACGCCTCGTTCATTGCTTCCGGGTAATCACCGCCACCATTTGCGCGTACGCCGTCCAATACTTTCTGGAAACCTGCAACGTTGTTGCTCAGGTCCCAACCGCGCACGAAGTACTCATCGCCGCGGTCGCGGTAGGTCACCAGCCCCAGGCAGATGTCCGGATTGGATGGCAGCTGGGCGATATCGCGGACGATGCCCTGCAGCGTGTCACGCAGCTTGTCGATTTCATCGGCCATCGAGCCGGTGGCATCGACCATGAACACCAGATCGAGCTTGGCCCTTGACGGCAGCGGCGCATCGGCCACCACCACCTGCACGGCATTCTTCTGCCCGCGCTGCAGGGCCGAGGTCACGGTCTTGCCGGCACGCCGCACCTGTACCTGGTAGCTGTCCGAATCGCGGTCATCGAAGGCATTGGGATGTACCCACACCTTTCCGCCAGCATCGGTGCGCGCCCACATGCGCGCGCCGTTGCGGGCAGTGACCGCCACTTCCGCGTCCGGCACCGGGCGGCCCTGCGCATCGACCACCTGCAGGCGCTGGCGCACGCTGACATCGCGGCCAAGATCGTTGGCTTCTTCATGGCGCTGCAGGAACTGCTGGAACGCGGTGAAGTCGGCGTTGTCATCAACGACACCGGCGGTGACGGGCGCCTGCTGCTGGCGCACGCTGCCAGTGGTGGTGATCGAGGCCATCGGCGCTTCCGCCGCCGCATAACTGGCATCGGCGGCGGCCTCGGCGCGGACAACCACGGGGGATGGTGCGGGCGGTGCAGCAGGTGCTGGCGGGGCCGGTGGTGCCATCATCTTGGTAGCCCCCTTGTCACCGGCCCCCCTGCGCAGGCGAAGCCCGTCCGCAGCGATGTTGTGTTGCTGCCTGGGGCTGGGATCGGCAACCTCGCGCAGCACCGGCGTGTCGCTGCAGACGGTGGCGTTGGGCGCACGGAAGTTGGGCTGGGTTTGCCGTACACGCTGCGTGATCGGAGCCCTGAGATCGCCCGTGCTCTCCGTTACCGGGAACGGGGTATGCCGAACCGCTGCCGCTACCGGCAGGCCGACCAGCAATGTCACTGCAG
This sequence comes from Stenotrophomonas sp. STEN023, assembly GCF_056760135.1. NCBI lineage: Bacteria > Pseudomonadati > Pseudomonadota > Gammaproteobacteria > Lysobacterales > Lysobacteraceae > Stenotrophomonas > Stenotrophomonas sp. STEN023. Next base: position 42,878 of record NZ_JBRREF010000038.1, read on the forward strand.
CTGCCAGCGCCATGTTGCGAACCACCGGCCGGTTTGAAGCCTTTGCACTACCCATGATTCCTGCTCCCATGCGGGCCGCGTGGTGCGGCGTACGGGGATGGGAACGGATGGGGGTGGGGAGTGGGGTTAACGTCCCCTCCCTTTGGCCGTAGGCCAAGGGGAGGGTTGGGGAGGGGTTGGCTTTTGAGCTTCGGCTTCACCAGCGAAAAGCTGCCCTCACCCCAACCCCTCTCCCGCAAGCAGGAGAGGGGCTCGAAGCGTAGTGGGGGGGGGGGGGGGGGGGGGCGGGCTGGGGTGGGGGGGGGGGGGGGGGGGGGGGGGGGGCGGGGGGGGGGGGTGCGGGGGGGGGGGGGGGGGGGGGAGGGCACGG